>NZ_JBFUBY010000094.1:0-14088 GCF_056405515.1 Polaromonas sp. P1_G2 | reverse complement strand
CTGTTCGGCCGCGCCGCGCGCCTGTGGATGGACGTGCTGCTGCAGGCCGGGCACGAGGCCGAGTTCGTCGACATGGGCAACAGCACCGAGGCGCCGCTGCCCGACGCCGGCCCCAGCGACATCAACCTGCTGATCGCCGGCATCTACGCCCTTCCGCGCTTTGCCAGGCAAGGCCTGCCGCGGCACGGCAAGCACGTGCTCTGGATGTTCGACCCGCTGACGCGAGACGCATCGGCCACGGTGCACAGTTACAAGGCCGGGCTGTTCGATGCCATCGCGCCCGGCCTGCATGCCGTGATGGCCATGGACGCCTCCATCGCGCGCTACCTCGCGCAGCATTTCCCGGCGCTCACAACCTTCCACCTGCCCTACCTGGTGGCGGACAAGCACGTGCGTGAGCCGCTCCCCGAAACGTCAAGAAGCCGGGACGTCGTCATGCTGGGCGGCGACACACCGCGGCGACGCGAGGCCGAGCGCCTGTTCCTCGCGAGCGGCACAAGCCTCCCGGTGCAGGCCGAGTTCATCTGGAGCGGCCTCTGGGGCGCGGCGCGCGATGCCTGCCGCGCCGGCGCACGCATCAACCTCAATGTGCACGCCGATTCCGAACTGCGCTACTTCGACCAGTTCCGCACCTTCGAGGCCTGGGCGGCCGGCACGGCCGTGGTGTCCGACAGCTTTGAAGGCTGGGAAGATTTCGGCATCAAGCCCGGCGTGCACATGGCCATGGCTGAACTGCAAGACCTGCCGCGGGCCTGCGCGGAGCTGCTGGCCGACGTGCCGCGGCGCGAGGCCATGGTGCGCGCCTCGCAGGCACTGCTGCGCGAACGTTTTTCGCCGGCGGCATGGCAGGGCCGCATGCTGGCGATGATGGAAAGCATCGCCTGAACATGGCGGAGATCTCCCGGCAGGAACTGATCGCGCTGCGGCTGGCCAGCCACCGTCTGGCGCCGGCCCTGTCTGCGAAGCCAGCCCCTTTCAAGCGGGTAGCGCAAGCCGTGCAATGGCTGGGCGCCGTGCAGGCACAGGAATACGCCCATGCGCGCTGGGCCGTCGGTTCACGCTTCGCGGCTGGGGCGGCCATCAGCGACGCGGCCGTCGAGCAAGCGCTGGCACAGCGCAAGGTGGTGCGCAGCTGGGTCTTGCGCGGCACACTGCACCTGGCGGCGGCGGCCGACCTGCGCTGGATGCTGGCCCTGGCCGCGCCGGCCTTGCTGACCCGCACCGCGGCGGCCTACCGCGAAGTGAATCTCGATGAAGCCGCCTTCCGCAAAATCCTTCCAGCCCTGCGCGAGTGCCTGGAGGGCGACCGGCAACTCACGCGCGTAGAACTTTTTGCCGCACTCGCGCGGCGCCGCATCGACACCGAAGGTCATCGCGGCGGACGCATCCTCTACCGCGCGGCACAGACCGGGCTGATCTGCCTGGGCGATCCGCAGGGCAGGCAGGCACGCTACACGCTGCTCGATGAATGGCTGCCGCCGGAGCCTGAACTGCCTCGCGAGGACGGCCTCCGGAAACTAGCGCAGCGCTACTTCGCCAGCCACGGCCCCGCCACGCCGGCCGATTTCACAGGCTGGTCGGGACTGGCGGCCGGAGAAGCCAGGGCCGCGCTGGAGATGGCCGCGCCCGGTCTCACGCATGCACTGTTTGAGGGCAGCACCGTGTGGTGGTCCAAGCGCGCGTCAGGACCTGCGCAGCCGGCCGGGAAGCCGGCGCTGCACTTGCTGGCGGGCTTTGACGAATACGTGCTGGGCTACACGGACCGCAAGGCCATCATCGACCCCGCGCATGCCGGCAAGCTCATGACAAGCAACGGCCTGTTCCGCCCGGCGTTGCTGCTCGATGGCCGTGTCGCCGGCACGTGGCAAGCAGAGGCGAAAAAAGGCGCACTCCACATCAGCACCACACCCTTCGCGCCGCTGCCGCGCGGCAGCGCCGGCGCGCTGCGGCTCGCGGCCCAGCGCTATGCCGACTTCATCGGCTTGCCACTGGCGGAAATTYGCTGAGGCAAAAGGTCGGCCATCACAAGGGTTTACCCGGCCGAACTTTCTTCTTCATCGCAAGTCAGCACATTACTCAGGTATAGAAGTCCCGGGTGCATCTGACTTGCACCAGCGCTACTATCGCCCCAGTCTTCCGGCCCATCCTTCCTTCAAATATTGAGGAGCGCATCCATGGCAAAGCTGAACGTCAACGGTACCGTGCGTGAGTTTGAAGTGGAGGACGACACACCGCTGCTGTGGGTCCTCCGCGAGCAGCTCGGGCTCACCGGCACAAAATACGGCTGCGGTATCGCAGCCTGCGGTGCCTGCACCGTGCACATCGACGGCGTGCCTACACGAAGCTGCGTGCGGCCCGTCTCCACGGTGAGCGCCACCGAAAAAATCGTGACCATCGAAGGCCTGTCGCCCGACGGCTCGCACCCGGTGCAGAAGGCCTGGGTGGCGCTGGACGTTCCGCAATGCGGCTACTGCCAGTGCGGCATGGTGATGACGGCCGCGGCGCTGCTCAAGGCCAAGCCGAACCCGACGGATGCCGACATCAACGAGGCGATGACCAACATCTGCCGCTGCGGCACCTACAACCGCATCCGTGCCGCCATCAAGGTCGTTGCCGCGGGCGGCAGCACCAAAAGCGCGGCACTCGCCATCCAGCACACCGACGGGAGCACAACATGAGCGCCACCACCCTGCCCTCCTCATCCGCTTCCGCATCGCCCCGCCTGTCGCGCCGCCGCTTCCTGGCCTCGGGCGCATCGGCTGGTCTTGTCGTCGGGTTCCACATTCCGTTCGCCGGCACGGCCGCGGCGCAAGGCGCCGACTCGCCGGAGATCAACGCCTGGGTCGTGGTGCGCCCCGACGACACGGTCATCATCCGCATCGCCCGCTCTGAAATGGGCCAGGGCAGCCTGACCGGCCTGGCACAGCTCGTGGCCGAAGAGCTGGAATGCAACTGGGCGAAAGTCACCACCGAATACCCGACACCGGGGCAGAACCTCGCGCGCAACCGCGCCTGGGGCAATTTCTCCACCGGCGGCAGCCGCGGCATCCGCGAGTCGCACGACTACGTGCGCAAGGGCGGCGCCACCGCCCGCATGATGCTGGTGCAGGCAGCGGCTGACGAATGGAAGGTACCTGTGGCTGAATGCACGGCGGCCAGCAGCGTGATCACCCACACGCCATCGGGCCGAAAGACCACCTACGGAAAGGTGGCGGTTGCGGCGGCCAAGGTGGCGCCGCCCGCCGAGCCCAAGCTCAAGGATCCGAAAGACTGGAAGCTCGTGGGCAAGCGCCTGGCGCGCCTGGACACCACGGACAAGGTCACGGGCAAGCAGGTCTACGGTGCCGACCTCAAGCTGCCCGGCATGCTCAATGCGGCCATCAAGGACTGCCCGGTGTTCGGCGGCAAGGTCAAGAGCTTCAACGCCGCCGCCATCGAAAAGCGCCCGGGCGTGAAGAAGGTGCTGGCCGTCGGGGACAGCGCGGTGGCCGTCGTCGCCGACACCTGGTGGCGCGCCAAGACCGCGCTGGACGCGCTGCCCATCGAATGGGACAACGGCCCCAATGCCGCCAACTCCAGCGCCAGTGTGGCGCAGATGCTCAAGGCCGGGCTGGACGCGAACGACGCCGTCGTCGGCAACCAGAACGGCGACGCCAAGGCCGCGCTGGCGTCGGCGGCCAGGCGCATCGAGGCGGTGTACTCCTACCCGCACCAGAACCACGCGACCATGGAGCCCATGAACGCGACGGCGCGCTGGACGCCCGAGCGCTGCGAGGTCTGGACGCCCACGCAGAACGGCGAGGCGGCGCTGGCCGCCGCCTCCGAAGCGGCGGGACTGCCGGTCGGCAAATGCGAGGTCTACAAGATCCACCTGGGCGGCGGCTTCGGGCGGCGCGGCGCGGTGCACGACTGGGTGCGCCAGGCCGTCGACATCGCCAAACAGATGCCGGGCGTGCCGGTCAAGCTGCTGTGGTCGCGCGAGGAAGACATGCTGCACGGCCGCTACCACCCGGTCACGCAGTGCAAGCTGCAGGCCGGGCTGGACGCGCAGGGCAATGTCACGGCCCTGCACATGCGCATCTCGGGCCAGTCCATCCTGGCCGGCGTGTTTCCGCAAAACATCCGCAACGGGCTGGACCCGGTGCAGTTCCAGGGCCTGAATGCGCCGGGGCCTGAAGCCTCCATAGGCTACAGCTTCCCCAACCTGCTGATAGACCATGCGATGCGCAACCCCAGCGTGCCGCCCGGCTTCTGGCGCGGTGTGAACCTGAACCAGAACACCATCTACCTCGAGTCCTTCATCGACGAGATCGCGTTTGCCACCAAGCAGGACCCACTGGCCCTGCGGCGCAAACTCATGGGCAGCCATCCCAAGCACCTGGCCGTCCTCAACGCCGTGGCCGAGCGCGTCAAGTGGAACGTGCCGCCGCCCGACGTGGGCGGCCAGAAGGTCTTCCGCGGCCTGGCCCAGACCATGGGCTTCGGCAGCTATGTGGCGGCCTGCGCCGAGGTGTCGGTGAGCCCGGACGGTGTGCTCAAGGTGCACCGCATCGTGGCGGCCACCGACCCGGGCTATGCCGTCAACCCGCAGCAGATCGAGGCGCAAGTCGAAGGCTCTTTCGCCTATGGCCTGTCGGCGGCCCTGTTCGGCGAATGCACGCAGAAAGACGGGCGCATGGAGCAGGACAACTTCAGCACCTACCCCGTCGTGCAGATGCAGCACATGCCGGCGGTGGAGACCCTCATCGTGGCTTCGGGCGGCTTCTGGGGCGGCGTCGGTGAACCGACGATCGCGGTCGCCGCGCCGGCCGTCCTGAATGCCGTGTTCGCCGCGACGGGCAAACGCATACGCGACCTGCCGCTGAAGAACCACGACCTCAAGAAGGCATGAACTGGCAAGGGGCCGTCGCCGGCGGGATGATGATGATGGCGCCCTGGACCAGCTTCGCGCAACAAGCGGTGGCGGCAGTGCCGCCGCTGCAGGTCGTCGGCGATGCCATCCCGCAGGCGCTGACGGCCACGCCCGGCGACCCGGCGCGCGGCCGCGCCATCGTCGCCAACCGCCAGTTGGGCCTGTGCCTGCTGTGCCACACCGGGCCGGTTCCCGAAGAGCGCTTCCAGGGCAACCTGGCGCCCGACCTGGCGGGTGCGGGCACGCGCTGGAACGAAGGCCAGCTGCGCCTGCGCATCGCCGACGCGCAGCGCCTGAACCCGGCCAGCCTCATGCCCGCCTATTACCGCAGTGAAGGCCTGGCGCGCGTGGGTGCGGCCTGGCAAGGCAAGCCCATCCTGGATGCCCAGCAGATCGAGGACGTGGTGGCCTACTTGCGTACGTTACGCAACTAAGAGGAAAAGATGACGCTGCCCCCACACAAACCCGCCCTGCCCCGCCGGCGCCATGTCCTGGCAAGCGCCGCCGGTGTGCTTGCTAGCGTGGTGCTGCAGCCGGCCTCCGCCGCCGCGGGCGACCTGGCGGTGGCCGTGGCGGCCTATACAAAAAATGAGCCCGTCCGCGCGGGCAAGGTCAAGCTCGACGTGGCCGAGCTGGTGGACAACGGCAATGTGGTGCCCATCACCGTCACGGCGGACAGCCCCATGACGGCCGCCGAGCACGTGAAAAGCATTGCCCTCTTCAACGAGAAAAATCCCCAGCGCGACGTCGCCCGCTTCACGCTGGGGCCGCGCGCCGGCAAGGCCGCCGTGACCACGCGCATACGGCTGGCAACTTCGCAGCAACTGGTGGCGGTGGCGCAGATGAGCGACGGCAGCTACTGGTCGCACWCGGTGAATGTGATCGTCACGCTCGCCGCCTGTATTGAAGGTGAACCCTGATGGCCCGCACCCTGATCAACGCGCCCACCAGCGCCAGGCGCGGCGAGGTCATAGAAATCCGCGCCACCATAGGCCACCCCATGGAAACCGGTTTTCGCGCCGGCGAGGACGGCAAGGTTTTGCCGCGCAACATCATCCAGAATTTCAGCTGCCGCTACAACGGCGAGCTGGTCTTCAGCGGCGAGCTGTTTTCAGCCGTCTCGGCCAACCCCTACATCGCCTTTCACACCGTGGCCACCGACAGCGGCACGCTGGTGCTCAGCTGGGAAGGCGACAACGGGTTCACGCAGACGGAAAGCATCAGCCTGACCGTCTCGCCATGAGGCATTTCTTGCAAGGCCTGTTACCAGGCCTCTTGGTAGGCCTGCTGGTGAGCCACGCGGGCGCGCAGACCGTGCAGGGCAAGGACGCACGCCGCTCGGGCTTCGAGGACATGGGTGCGTCCACCCAGGCCATGCAGAAAGACGATGCGCTCAATCCCGGCATGCTGTGGGTCAAGGACGGCGAGGCGCTGTGGAAGCAGCCGGCGGGCGCTAGCGGCAAGGCCTGCATCAGCTGCCATGCAGCGGCCCAGAGCAGCATGCGCGGCGTGGCGGCGCGTTATCCGGCGTTTGACACCCCGCTGGGTCGCCCCATCACCCTGAGCCAGCGCATCAACCAGTGCCGCCAGCAGCACCAGCAGGCCGCACCGCTGCGCGCCGAAAGCCCCGAACTGCTGAGCCTGGAAAGCTATGTCGCGTTGCAGTCGCGCGGCTTGCCGCTGGCGCCGCCCAACGACGCCAGGCTGGAGCCCTTCCGCCAGCGCGGGCAGCAGCTGTTCGCGCAGCGCATAGGCCAGCTGAACCTGTCCTGCGCGCAATGCCACGACGGCCTGGCCGGCGGGCGCCTGGCCGGCAGCGTAATCCCCGAGGCCCACCCCACGGGCTACCCGGTGTACCGGCTTGAATGGCAGGCACTGGGCTCGCTGCAGCGCCGCCTGCGCGGCTGCATGAGCGGCGTGCGCGCCCAGCCCTTTGCCTATGGCGCGCAGGAACTGGTGGAGCTGGAGCTGTACCTGAATGCTCGCGCCAAGGGCATGGCGATGGAGTCGCCTGGCGTGCGGCCCTGACTTGAGCGCTACTCTGCGGGCGCTATCAATTACATCGCTTATTGACCAGGCCCATCAAGGGGCTGCTGCACTTTTCTACCTTACCACCAGACCCGCGCTGTTGGGGTCAGTGCCGGCTTGCCACGGCATGCGGCGGCCTCGCGCCGACGCTGACCAGATAAACGCGTGGGCGTTTGCGGCGCCTCTCCCCCGCGAGGCTTATGCCGTCGCGCCACCGCAGGCTGGGAGAGGGAAGCGCCTTCTGGTTCCCGGCGCCAGGGCGCAGTGAAAACCCATCCACAAAGCGCGTATGCATGAAAAGTCGAATTGGCACACAAGTTGCAGATCGCCAGACGTCCTCAGCCGTTTCCCGCTTTCAACCCTGTTGATGGTTGCCAATGCAGCCACATGATTTTTCCGGCAACGACAGCCGCAGGAGCCCCCTGATTGAACAGCACCAAGGCCTTTTTCAGCGGCACGGCAAGCGCTGCCGAAGTGGTCAATGAGTTCCTTCGGCTCATCATGCTTCCTGACCCGGTGGCCGCCAGCCGGTTCACGGCACCCGGCATGAAGATTCTTTTCACCGGCGGCCGGGCCATGAGCGCCCCCACCGAGTGCACCAAATTCAATGCATCGCGCTACAAATGGGTGAAAAAAAGGATTGAGCGCACCGAAACGGTTGCCGCCGGCTCCAACGGCGCCGCGCCCGATGAAGCAGTGGTCTACAGCCTGGGAACCCTGTACGGAGAATGGCCTGACGGGACGTCTTTTGAAGGCAACCGCTATGTGGACCGCTATGTCGTCAAAAGCGGGCTGATCACACACATGGATGTGTGGAACGACAGCGCCGAGTGGTTGCTGGTGCGCGCCGGCCTGGCCGTGCTTTGATCAGCTGATGGCGGCAAACTACAGCGGCGCTCTGCCAACGCACAATCGCTTTGATTACCAGGCGATCAATCGGCGCAAACCTTATCGCTGGCCCAACGGCGCCGGTCTGGCTGTTTACCTGGGTTTCAACATCGAGCACTTTGCCTTCGGCGAGGGTATGGGCGCCACCATCGGCCCGGCCAGCCCGCAACCGGATGTCCTGAACTACAGCTGGCGCGAGTACGGAAACCGCGTTGGCAGCTGGCGCTGCCTCGAGCTGTTTGACAGCTTGGGCCTGCCTGCGGCGGCCCTGATCAACACCGCACTGTATGACCACTGCCCGGAGCTGGTGGCCGCCTGCGTGGCGCGCGGCGACGAACTGGTCGGCCATGGCCACAGCAACGCTGAACGCCAGGCGGCAATGACTGAAGCGAACGAAGGTAGCCTGCTGGTGCAGTGCCGCACGCGCATGCAACTGGAAAGCGGCCAAGCACCGGCCGGGTGGCTTTCACCGTGGATTTCGGAAAGCCTGCAAACGCCTGACCTGCTCGCCGAAAGCGGCTACGGCTACACCCTGAACTGGTGTCACGACGACCAGCCGCTGCCGATGCGCACTCGCAGCGGGCAGGCTTTATGGGCCGTGCCCTACCCGCAGGAACTCAATGACATCCCGATGATCATTGCACGGCAGATGGACGGGAAAGACTTTGCGCAGATGATCATCGACCAGCTTGACGAGATGCTGGAGCAATCGCAGGCCAGCAGTTCAGCACCGCTGGTGATGGGCATTGCACTGCACCCCTACATCGTCGGCCAGCCTTACCGCCTGCGCCACTTGCGGCGTGCGCTTCAGCATGTTGCCGCCGCACGTGACCGGGGCCAGGTCTGGATGGCCACGCCGGGCGATATTTTCCGGCACGCCGTACAGATGGCCACGTGAGCGCCCCCTGGAGGAGGCGCCCCGCGTGCGTGCCAGAGTGACTTGAGGCCGCCGGCTTACTTGCGCGCGGGCGGCAAATCCGTGCAGCTGCCGTGCGCCACTTCCGCCGCCATGCCCATGCTTTCGCCCAGCGTGGGATGCGGGTGTATGGTCTTGCCGATGTCGACGGCGTCGGCGCCCATCTCGATGGCCAGCGCGATCTCGCCGATCATGTCGCCGGCGTGTGTGCCGACGATGCCGCCGCCCAGGATCTTGCCGTGGCCGTGCGCTTCAGGGCTGTCGTCAAACAGCAGCTTGGTGAAGCCTTCGTCCCGGCCGTTGGCGATGGCGCGTCCGGAAGCCGTCCAGGGGAACAAGCCCTTTTTGACCTTGATGCCCTGTGCCTTGGCCTGGTCCTCAGTGAGGCCCACCCAGGCGATTTCGGGGTCGGTGTAGGCCACGCTGGGGATCACGCGCGCGTTGAAGGCGGCGCTGGCGAGTTCCTTGTTGCCCTGCAGCTCGCCGGCGATGACTTCTGCAGCCACGTGCGCTTCATGCACGGCCTTGTGCGCCAGCATGGGCTGGCCCACGATGTCGCCGATGGCGAAGATGTGGGGCACGTTGGTGCGCATCTGGATGTCGACGGGGATGAAGCCGCGGTCGCTGACGCTGATGCCGGCCTTGTCGGCGGCGATCTTCTTGCCGTTGGGCGTGCGGCCCACGGCCTGCAGCACCAGGTCGTAGGTCTGCGGCGCCGGTGCGCCCTCGCCTTCGAAGCTGACTTCAATCCCGGCCTTGGTCGCCTTGGCGCCCACGGTTTTGGTCTTGAGCATGATGTTGTCGAAACGCGGTGCGTTCATCTTCTGCCAGACCTTGACGAGGTCGCGGTCGGCGCCCTGCATCAGGCCGTCCATCATCTCGACCACGTCGAGGCGCGCGCCCAGGGTGGAGTACACCGTGCCCATTTCCAGGCCTATGATGCCGCCGCCCAGGATCAGCATGCGCTTGGGGACTTCCTTGAGGTCTAACGCGCCGGTGGAATCGACCACACGCGGATCGACTGGCATGAAAGGCAGGCGCACGGCTTGTGAGCCTGCCGCGATGATGCAGTTCTTGAAGGCGATGGTCTGCTTCTTGCCGGTCTTTTCCTGGCCTTCGGCCCCTGCGGTTTCCTCAACCTGGAGGTGATGGGCGCCCACAAACTGGCCCACGCCGCGCACCACGGTGACCTTGCGCATCTTGGCCATGGCCGTCAGCCCGCCGGTGAGCTTGCCGACGACTTTTTCCTTGTGCGTGCGCAGCTTGTTGATGTCGAGTTTGGGTTCCCCAAAACTCACACCCAGGCTGTCGAAATGCTTGACCTCATCCATGACCGCGGCCACGTGCAGCAATGCCTTGGAAGGAATGCAGCCCACGTTGAGGCAGACGCCGCCCAGGGTGGCGTAGCGCTCGACCAGCACGACCTTCAGGCCCAGATCGGCGGCGCGGAAAGCGGCCGAATAGCCGCCGGGGCCGGCGCCGAGCACCAGCACGTCGCAATCCAGATCGGCGGAGCCGCTGAAGGTGGCGGCAGCCGGAGCGGGTGCGACAGGCGCGCTGGCGGCCGGTGCGGGTGCGGGGGCCGCGGCCGCGGCCTGCTTTTTCTCCGGCGCGGGCGCAGCAGCAGCGGCGGCGGACGCTTCGAGCGTCAGCACCACGGAACCTTGCTTGACCTTGTCGCCGAGCTTGACCTTGACTTCCTTGACCACGCCGGCGGCGGAGGACGGGATTTCCATCGAGGCCTTGTCGGATTCGACGGTGATCAGGCTTTGTTCGGCCTTGATGGTGTCGCCGGGCTTGACCAGCACTTCAATCACGGACACTTCGTCAAAATCGCCAATGTCCGGCACCTTGATGTCTAGCAGGCTGGATGCGCTCATTTGGAGGCTTTCAATTTAAGGGTGAATATGTCGACGGGGCCTGCCGAGTTCTTGTCGAACTCGCAGCCCGCGTTGAGGCCGGCCACGGCGACTTCGCGCGCGGTCTTGGCCTTGTCCCAGGCGGCGTGCATGGCGCCCAGCGCAAAGCTGCGGCCCGAGCCTATGCCCCAGAATTCCTTGAACTCGAAGACTTCGCGGTAGCTGTAGAGGCCGTAGATGCCGCTGGCGTTGGCAATGACGACGGTGAACTGGCTGGATTCATAGGGGTCGTTGTCGTCCTCCTTGGTCTGCAGGAAGAACGTCTCCTTGAGCAACGGGTGCAGCTTGACGAAGGTGTCGAACACCTCGTCGCGAGAACCCAGCTTGAGCTGGTCTTTGGGCAGGGCCGCCATGGCCTTGCGCAGCACCGGAAAATGCGCCACCGTGCCGGCCATGCCGACGTAGCTCAGGCCGGCGGGCGTGTCGACCTTGAAGATCTTGCTGTTGGCCTCGAAACGCTGGCCCAGGCTGGTGTCGCCGAAGGTGACCAGCGTGTCGGCGGCGATAGCGACCTGCCCCGCCTTTTTGACGACTACAAGTGTTGTCATGCTTCCGCCCCTGTTTACAGCAGGACGCGGCGGAAGTCGGCGAGGATCTGGCCCAGGTAGGCGTTGAAGCGCGCGGCGGCGGCGCCGTCGATCACGCGGTGGTCCCAGCTCAGCGACAGCGGCAGCATCAGGCGCGGCTGGAAGGCCTTGCCGTCCCAGACCGGCTCCGTCGAGCTCTTGCAGACGCCCAGGATGGCGACTTCGGGCGCGTTGATGATGGGCGTGAAGTAGCGCCCGCCAATGCCGCCAAGCGACGAGATCGTGAAGCAGGCGCCGGACATGTCGGCCGGGCTCAGCTTGCCGTCGCGCGCCTTCTTGGCGAGCTCGCCCATCTCTTGCGAGATCTGCACGATGCCCTTCTGGTCGGCGTTCTTGATGACGGGGACGACCAGGCCGTTGGGGGTGTCGGCGGCGAAGGCGACGTTGTAGTACTGCTTGAGCACCAGCTGGTCGCCGTCGAGCGAGGCGTTGAATTCGGGGAATTTCTTGAGCGCGGCGACCGAGGCCTTGATCAGGAAGGCCAGCATGGTGATCTTGATGCCGGCTTTCTCGTTTTCCTTGTTCATGAGCACGCGGAAGGCTTCGAGTTCGGTGATGTCGGCATCGTCGTGGTTGCAGACGTGCGGGATCATCACCCAGTTGCGGTGCAGGTTGGCGCCACTGATCTTCTTGATGCGCGACATGTCCTTGCGCTCGACCGGGCCGAACTTGGTGAAGTCGACCTTGGGCCATGGCAACAGGTCCAGCCCCGCCCCGCCGCCCGAAGACGCGGGCGCCTTGGCGGCCTGCGCCTGGGTGCGGACGCTGCCGTCCATCACCGACTTGGTGAAGGCCTGCACGTCGTCCTGCGTGATGCGGCCCTTGGGGCCTGAGCCCTTGACTTCGGCCAGCGGCACGCCGAGTTCGCGCGCGAACTTGCGCACCGAGGGGGATGCGTGCGGCAGGCTGCCCTGCGGGGCAGTGGTGGGGTCGTGGGCGGGCTGGCTGGCGGCGGATACGGCGGCAGGCGCTGGCGCGGACGCCGTGGCAGGCGCCGAAGCGGCTGCAGGGGCTGCGGGTGCCGGTGCGGCGGCGGGTGCTGCGCTGGCGGCAACAGAGCCTTCCAGCACGGCCAGCAGGTCGCCGATGTTGACGACGTCGCCCATCTTGACCTTGAGATCTTTGAGCACGCCGGCGGCGGACGACGGGATTTCCATCGAGGCCTTGTCGGATTCGACGGTGATCAGCGACTGCTCGGCCTTGATGGTGTCGCCGGGCTTGACCAGGATCTCAATGACGGACACGTCCTTGAAGTCGCCGATGTCGGGCACGCGGACTTCGACCGGGCCGGAGGCGGAAGGTGCGGCGGCAGGTGCGGGTGCCGGGGCGCTGGCCGCCGGAGCCGCAGGCGCAGCGGCGGGTTTTGCCGCCGCTGCTGGTGCTGGTGCAGCGGCTTCGGCCCCCGCGACTTCCAGCGTCAGCACGACCGAGCCCTGCTTGACCTTGTCGTCGAGCTTGACCCGCAGTTCCTTGACCACGCCGGCGTGGCTCGAAGGGATTTCCATGGAGGCCTTGTCGGACTCCACGGTGATCAGCGACTGCTCTGCCTTGACAGTGTCGCCGGGCTTGACCAGCAATTCGATCACCGTCACTTCGTCGAAATCCCCGATATCAGGAACTTGAATGTCTACCACTGCCATATCTTGTCTCCGTTTGCTTCAGGCGTTCAGGCGTCTACGTCAGGGTTTTAACTCAAGCGTAAAGCGGATTGATTTTGTCGACATTGATGCCGTACTTCTTGATGGCTTCGCTCACCTTGGCGACGGGCACCGTGCCCTCTTCGCTGAGCGCCTTCAAGGCCGCCACGACGATGTAGTGGCGGTTGATCTCGAAGTGCTCGCGCAGCTTGCTGCGGAAGTCGCTGCGGCCGAAACCGTCGGTGCCCAGCACCTTGAAGGTGCGGCCCTTGGGGATGAAGGAGCGGATCTGCTCGGCGTAGGCCTTCATGTAGTCGGTCGAGGCGATGACGGGGCCGGTGTGCTTTTCAAGCTGCTCGGCCACAAACGGCACCTTGGCTTTTTCGGCCGGGTGCAGCAGGCTCCAGCGTTCGGCGGTCTGGCCGTCGCGGGCCAGTTCGTTGAAGCTCGGGCAGCTCCAGACGTTGGCGGCGACGCCCCATTCTTTTTCGAGCAGCTCCTGCGCGGCGATGGACTCGCGCAGGATGGTGCCGGAACCCAGCAGTTGCACGCGCGGCGTGAGCTTGGCGCCTTCCTTGCACAGGTACATGCCTTTGATGATCTGCTCTTCGGTGCCGGGCTTGAGGCCGGGCATGGCGTAGTTCTCATTGAGCAGCGTGAGGTAGAAGTAGACGTTGTCCTGCTTCTCGACCATGCGCTTGAGGCCGTGGTGCAGGATGACGCCGACTTCGTGCGCGAAGGTCGGGTCGTAGCTGATGCAGTTGGGGATGGTGCCGGCCAGGATGTGGCTGTGGCCGTCTTCGTGCTGCAGGCCTTCGCCGTTGAGCGTGGTGCGGCCCGAGGTGCCGCCCAGCAGGAAGCCGCGCGCCTGCATGTCACCGGCCGCCCAGGCCAGGTCGCCGATGCGCTGGAAGCCGAACATCGAGTAGTACACGTAGAACGGCACCATGATGCGGTTGTTGGTGCTGTACGAGGTGGCGGCCGCGATCCAGCTGCTCATGCCGCCGGCTTCGTTGATGCCTTCCTGCAGGATCTGGCCCTGTTTGTCTTCCTTGTAGTACATCACCTGGTCTTTGTCGACCGGCGTGTATTTCTGGCCATCGGGGTTGTAGATGCCGATCTGGCGGAACAGGCCTTCCATGCCGAAAGTACGGGCCTCGTCCACCAGGATGGGCACCACGCGCGGGCCCAGGGCCTGGTT
>NZ_JBFUBY010000093.1:0-14154 GCF_056405515.1 Polaromonas sp. P1_G2 | reverse complement strand
CCACTATCAACCGCAATGCCAAAGCCTTTCTGTTTGCCATCGTGGGCGCGGAATACGTGCTGAACATGCTGCCACGCGGCACCCACGAGTATGCCAAGTTGGTCAAACCCAGCGAACTGGCCGGCTACTGCCGTGCGTCGGGACTCTCGCTGCAACAGACCCGCGGCATGGAGTACAACCCATTGACGCGCCACTACTGGCTCAGCGCCGACACCAGCGTCAATTACCTGCTGGCCACCCGGAAAAGCTGAAATCCCGGTTGTCCCCCTCAAAATTCACTATCCCGACATGTTCAAAGACATCGCTGCCGTGCTGTTCGACCTGGACGGCACCCTGATAGATAGCGCGCCCGACTTGGGCGCCGCGGCCGACAAGATGCGCACCGACAGGGGGCTCGAGTCGCTACCCCTGGCGCTTTACCGACCCATGGCGGGCGCGGGTGCGCGCGGCATGATTGGCGTGGCCTTCGGCCTGACGCCGGACGATGCCCGTTTTGCCGATCTCAGGGAAGAGTTCTTCCGCAATTACGAATCCCGCATGACCGAGCACACCACGGTATTTGACGGCGTGGCCGAATTGATCGCCGACATCGACCGGGCTGGCTTCCACTGGGGCGTGGTGACCAACAAATCAGCCCGTTTTACCGTCCCGCTGACCAAGGCGATGCCGCTCTTCAACACCGCCCGGACCATCGTCAGCGGCGACACTACCCCGCATGCCAAGCCGCATCCGGCGCCCTTGCTGGAGGCGGCCCGCCAGCTGGAGGTCGCCCCCGAACGCTGTATTTACGTCGGTGACGACGAGCGCGATATCGTGGCCGGCCGGGCTGCCGGCATGCCCACAGTGGCAGCCGCTTACGGTTACCTGGGTAAAACTGCTGACACCGGAGGCTGGAAAGCCGACGCGACCATCGCCGTGCCCGGCGCGCTCTTGAATTTGCTGCGAATGGCGTAAACTAGGCCTCCTGGGGCTGCATTGGTTTCGACGTGGGTTCGGACGCGGTGTGGTGCATGTCGAGCTGAGTGCGCTCGTAAAACAGATTCAAACAAACTAACTGCAAACGACGAACGTTTCGCACTCGCTGCTTAATTGCCAGTGAGCTTTACAACAGCAGGCCGATGGGCTGGGCAAGGGGTGTTTAACGCAAGTTAAACGCTCCCGGCTGTAAAGATAATTTCATCGGCTGGCTCCGGGCTGGGTACCTTAACCCGGGGCGAGAAAATAGGGTGCTGGCGTCCTGTGTAGCGTGCGACTGCGCGACACAGGTGGCGAGACTCAAATCAGACCGCTAAACATGTAGATCTGCCCGAACAAGGCTTGCGGACGGGGGTTCAAATCCCCCCAGCTCCACCACTTCACCAAAGCCCGACCTTTAACCGTCGGGCTTTTTTTATGGGCGCCCGATGGCGCTCGCCGACCGCTTTGTACTCGCGACGACAATACGCCCATGGCAAGCATGCAACTTCAGGAAATTCTCTTCTCCCAGGGCTTTGGCACGCGGCGCGTCTGCGCGGGGTTGGTCCAACAGGGCCATGTGATCGTGGCCGGCGCGCCCTGCGACGACCCGGCCGCCGAATTCGAGGCCATCGAAGGCCTGCGCTTCACGGTGCAAGGCACGGCATGGGAATACCATGAAAAAGCCTATCTGATGCTGCACAAGCCCGCGGGCTATGAGTGCTCGCAAAAGCCCAGCACCTACCCGAGCATCTACACGCTGCTGCCGGCGCCGATACGCCAGCGCGGCGGCGGGGCGGCAGCCGGCGTGCAGGCGGTCGGCCGGCTGGACCAGGATACGACGGGGCTCTTATTGCTGTCGGACGACGGCAAGTTCATCCACCGCATGAGTTCACCCAAGCACCACGTGCCCAAGGTGTATGAAGTGCGGGCCAAACACCCGGTGGACGACAGGCAGGTGGCCAAACTGCTGGCCGGCGTGGTGCTGGACGACGACCCCAAGCCGGTGCGGGCCGCGGCCTGCGAGAAGACTGGCGAGAACCAGTTGAGCCTGACGCTGACAGAGGGCAAATACCACCAGGTCAAGCGCATGATCGCCGCCGTGGGCAACCGGGTGGAAGAGGTCGGCGGCCTGCACCGTTCGCGCATAGGTTCCCTGGATCTGCCGGCCGGCCTGAAAGCCGGTGAGTGGCGCTGGTTGACGGCGCAAGACTTGGCCCGCATCGCGGCCTGAGCGCCGCGCGCATCCGCCGGCGCCTCCTTATCGCAATTCGGCCGGGCGGGTGTTGGACTGTATGAGAAACGAGTCGTGCCAGTGGCCGGGCATGCTGCTGCTGTGCTCCTGGTCCATGTGGGTGCGTATCTGCCGCTGTTGCGCCAGGGTTTTTTTCAGGCTGATGCGGGCGACTTCGAGGACTGCTTCTTCCCGTTTGAGATGCCGGGCTTTGGTGGCCGCTTCACCGAAGAATTCATTGCGAAGTTCGTCCGGGTTCGGCAGCATGGACGGGTTGAGCACGGCGTAGGAAATGCCGCATTGCGCCAGCAAGTTGCGCTTCAGGCTCCTGGCTTTGTGGGAAAGGCCGAAGGACTTGGGGACGTCCACGCAGCCGACCACGTGGCCGTCGCCGGCGCAGACCGAAAAGGTGCAGGTGGTGTTCTGGAGCATTTCATACCAGTACAGGCTGTTCTCGCTGGCATTGGGCCTGGTGAAACGGGTTACCGGCATCTTCACCAGGACATGGTGATCGTCAAAAGTACCGATCATCCAGTGCCAGGTTCGCAGTTCCTCGCTGTTCATCAAAACCCGCGCGTGCAGAGGCCAGTGTTTGGGAATGCGGCGTTTTCCGCGGTTTACCCAGCGTGCCCACAAGCTGTACCATTCGGCGAGATGCGGCATGTGAAGCTGCCCTGCCGGCGACCATTCTGAGTTTCTGTACACGACGAACTCCTGGTTTGTTACGGGTAATTACAATATGCGCCGATTTACGTACTTTGACTTGAGATGTGTCGTGAAATTGGCGTTGTATTACTGATTTAGTGTGAATTTTTAGACGAAATTCGCGTCTCGGTGCATTTGCTTACAAGGAGGAGAGGAAAACATGGACAAGCGTAAATTTATGGGGATAGCGGCCTTTGGCGCTGTCGCCTTGCCCGAACTGGCGCAGGCCCAACTGGCCCCCAAGGCGCAAAAAGGCCCGACCGTGCTGACCGTCAGCGGCCTCATAGGCGCCGGCAACCGCGCTGCACTCGATCCGGCGCTGGACCAGATGATGGCCAAGCAGAAGATCRAATTCGACAAGGCCCAGGCCTTTGACTTCGCCGCCCTGGCCGCGCTGCCGGCCGTCACCATCAAGCCCACGCTCGAATACGACAGCAAGCCGCATACGCTCAAAGGCCCGCTGCTGGCCGACGTCCTGAAGGCCAGCGGCGTGAAGGTCAACGACAAGAGCACGGTGTTCCTGCGCGCGGTGGACGGCTATGCGGCCCAGGTGACGGCTGCCGAAATCGCCAAATACCGCTTTATCGTCGCCACCCACATGGACGGCCAGCCTTTGTCGCTGGGCGGCTTGGGCCCGCTATGGGCCGTCTATGACGCGGACCGCTTCCCTGAGATGGCGGCCAAGCCCTTGCCCGCGCGTTTTGCCTGGTGTCCCTGGGCGACTTACCACATTGAGGTCAAGGAGGCCTGAAGCTCAATGACGCTCAAGCCATCGGCTTGAGGAAGTCAGCGACCGCTTCCACGGTCTCGGCGGGCTGGTCGCGCTGCAGCGAATGCCCGCAGGCCGCCAGCCGCAGTTGCCGGGCGTGGGGCGCGACCTGAGCGATTTCGTCGAGCTGCCGCAGGGTGCCGTACTCGTCGTCCAGGCCCTGGACCAGCAGCAGCGGCGCCGTGATGCGGCCGCATTCCTCGCGAATGTCGAATCGGCGAAAAGCCTCGGACAGCCAGACGTCGTTCCATTGCCAGAAAGCCACGTCCACCTCGGCGTGGTAGCGTGCCAGCCGCTCGCGCAGCGCCCCCGATTCAAAGGCCGCCTTGGCTTCAGTGATCGCTTGCACTGCAATGTCTTCCACCAGCACATGCGGCGCCATTGCGATGCAGGCCGACACGGGATGCCGGCTGGCGTGGAGCAGGGCGATGGTGGCCCCATCGGAATGGCCCAGCAGCACCGGCCGATGGATGTTCAAGGCTTGCAGCAGGGCGGGCAGCACTTCCCAGGCCTCGCGGTGCATATAGTCCGGCGGCAGCCGCCCGTTGCCGCGCACGTCGGGTATGGATGCGGACCGGCCGTAACCGCGCCGCGAGTAGACGATGCCGGCCCGGCCTGTCGCCGCGCACACGGCTTGCGGCCAGTCCAGCCCTCGCTGCGTCCACAAGGCGACCGAGCCCAGGCCTTCGTGCAGGAAAACAATCGGGGCGAGGCCGGCCTGCCCGGCAATTCGCCTGACTTCCAGGCGCACCCCGTTGATCTCCACCATCTCCGTCAAATTCATCACCGCATCGTAAGGGATGTAAACGGATAGGGCGTCCGGCGCATTAGGTCTCCTGCAGGCTGCTATTTGCCGGCTTGAGTGGTTTTGCGGCAACTTCGCGCCGCTACACTAGCTGGTTGCACCTAGAAAGACCGTTTTTGTGAATGTTTCCGCCCGTTTTGCAGCCGCCTGGCTGTGTGCCTTTGCCGCCCTGACAAGTTTACCGGCCCTTGCCCAGACTGCGGCGGCTCCGGCCGCTTCCGGGATCACCACGCCCGTCTTTGTGCTCAACTCGCTGGACGACACCGTCAGCGTGATCAACCCGGCCACCTGGACCGAGACCCGGCGCATCGCCACCGGCAAGCAGCCGCACCATCTTTACCTCACGCCCGACGAAAAGTCGGTGATCGTGGCCAATGCCCTGTCGGACTCGCTGACCTTCATAGACCCGAAAACCGCCGAGGTGCAGCGCACGATACGCGGCATCCTGGATCCTTACCAGCTGCGCTTTTCGCCGGACATGAAATGGTTCGTCACGGCCGCCAATCGCCTGAACCACATCGACATCTACAAATGGGACGGCAAGGACATCACGCTGGCCAAACGCGTGGCTACCGGCAAGACCCCCAGCCATCTGTGGATAGACAGCAAAAGCACCACGATCTATTCCACGATGCAGGACAGCGACGAGCTGATCGCCATCGACCTGGGCAGCCAGTCCATCAAATGGCGCACCAAGACCGGCTCCATCCCGGCCGATGTCTACGGCACGGCCGACGACAAATTCATGCTGGTGGGCCTGACGGGCGGCGACGCGGTCGAGGTCTATGACGTGAGCGGGGCGCAGCCCCAGCGCACCAAGGTCATCAAGACCGGCGCCGGCGCCCATGCGTTTCGCGCCTTCGGCGACAAGCGCCACGTGCTGGTCAGCAACCGCGTGGCCAACACCATCAGCCGTATAGACCTGCAAACCCTCGAGGTGGTCGACCAGTTTCCCGCACCGGGCGGCCCCGACTGCATCGACGTGAGCCGCGACGGCAAGCAGATCCTGGTGACATCGCGCTGGGCGCGCAAGCTCACCGTGATCGACGTGGCGACCCGCAAGGTGGTGCGCCAGGTTAACGTTGGAAAGAGCCCGCATGGCGTCTGGACCCTTGATCATTCGCCAAGGTAGGCAAGCCCCGGCAACTGCGCTGCTTGCCGTTTTTGTGGCGGTTACCTGCCTGCAGCCTGCCTCGGCTGCGGCGCCCTGCAAACCCGTCTACCTGACGCTGGACACCGGCCACATGGCCGTTGCGCCGCTGATGGCTGAGGTGCTGAACAAGCACCAGGTCAAGGTCACGTTTTTCGCCGCCAACGAGCGCACGCAGACCGGCGACGGCAGCCTGGGCGCGGAGTGGGCGCCCTGGTGGAAGGCACGCGCGGCTGAGGGCCACGAATTCGCTTCACACACCTGGGACCACGTCTACTGGCGCGGCGACATGCCCGCTGTGCCGGGGGCACAGGCGCAGTTCAGGATGCGCCCCTCGGCGGGGCCGCTGGAGGGCAAGGACTTCACCTGGACGGCCGCGCAGTATTGCGAAGAAATCAGCAAATCCAGCAAGCGCCTGGAAGCCATTACCGGCAAAAAAACGCTGCCACTTTTCAGGGCGCCGGGCGGCAAGACCTCGCCCGCGCTGCTGGCCGCCGCCAAGGCCTGCGGCTATGAACATGTGGGCTGGTCGCCCGCGGGCTTCCTGGGCGACGAACTGGCTAGCGAGAAGTATCCCAACGACTTCCTGTTGAAGAAGGCGCTGCGCGATGTGCGATCCGGTGACATCCTGCTGGCGCACCTGGGCATCTGGTCGCGCAAGGATCCGTGGGCACCCAAGGTGCTGGAGCCGCTGGTCACCGGCCTGCAAGCGCGCGGTTTTTGCTTCAAGACACTGCGCGAGCATCCCCAGTACAAGGACTGGATTGACGCGCAGTCCGGCCCGGCCCCCGCCAGGCCCGCAAAATAAGCGCCATGGACTGGTTCAGTGATTATTTTTCGGCGGCGCAGCAATGGCTGTTCGAGGCGGCCGTGCAGCCGGCGATGTTCACACTGGGCATGGGCAACCTGCTGGAAGACGGCTATGACGCCACCGCCTGGTTCCTGGTGGGCGTGATCCAGGTCGTGATCCTTCTGGCCCTGATCGGCCCGCTGCAGCGCTGGCGGCCGGTGGAGCCGGTCACCGACCGCGCCACCATACGCACCGACGTGCTGTACACCTTGATCCACCGGCTGGGCCTGTTTCGCATTGCGCTGTTCTTCACACTGGACCCGTGGTTCGACGAAGCCTTCGGCGCGCTGCGCACGGCCGGCTACGGCACCTTCCATCTCGACCAGCTCTGGCCCGGCGTGAGCGACCACGCGGTGGTCAGCCTGCTGATCTACCTGGTGGTGTTCGACTTCGTGGCTTACTGGACGCATCGTGGCCAGCACCAGCTCGAGTGGTGGTGGCGCCTGCATTCGCTGCACCATGCGCAGCGGCAGATGACCATGTGGAGCGACAACCGCAACCACCTGATCGACGACGTCCTGGTCGACTCCATCGTCGTGCTGGTGGCCCAGCTCATAGGCGTTCCGCCCGGCCAGTTCGTCGCCATCGTGGCCTTCACCCAGCTCAGCGAAAGCTTCCAGCATGCCAATGTGCGCATCTGGTTCGGCCGCATCGGCGAGCGCCTGTGGGTGAGCCCGCGCTTTCACCGGCTGCACCACAGCATCGGTATTGGGCATGAGACGGTGAAGGCTGAACGGACTGTCTTGGGTGGACACAATTTCGGTGTGTTGCTGCCCTGGTGGGATGTGCTGTTCGGCACGGCCAATTTTGAGCAGCGTTATGACCCCACCGGCGTTCGCGACCAGGTGGAAGCCAAACGGGACTACGGCAGGGGCTTCTGGTCGCAGCAGTGGATTGGCTTGAAGCGCCTCCTCGGCAAAGCTTGAACGGTGCAATCCGGCGGCCATCGAGTCGGGGTATCCTGTCGGCCATGAGCAAACTTCTTGACGCCTTCTGGCGTGCCGTGATGTATTGCCTGCACCCGCGGGTCATCGTGCTATCGATCCTGCCGTTGGTGATCATGGGCGTGGTTTCTCTGACCTTGGCCCACTTCTTCTGGGACAGTGCTGCCGAAGCCGTCCGCGTGCAACTCGGGAGTTTCGAGCTGGTCGATATCATGATTCGCTGGCTGGAGGGACTGGGCTTGAGTCAACTGCAAACCGTACTGCCCAAGGTGCTGTTGTTGTTGTTGATTATTCCCGTCATCATCATTGTTTCGCTGCTCTTTGTGGCACTGCTCATGACGCCTGCCATGGTGGCCCTGGTGGCTGAACGGCGCTTTCCTCAAATGGAGCGCAAACGGGGAGGTTCCCTGTTCACCAGCCTGTTTTGGTCGCTGGGCTCGACCTTGCTGGCCCTGCTGGCGCTGGTCATTTCGATTCCGCTTTGGTTGATTCCGCCGCTGATCCTGGTGCTGCCGCCGCTGATCTGGGGCTGGCTGACTTACCGCGTGATGTCTTATGACGCGATGGTGGACCACGCCAGCAGTGAAGAGCGGCGGCAGATTTTCAAGGAGCACCGCATGCCCTTGCTTGCCATAGGCGTGCTCAGCGGCTACCTCGGCGCGGCGCCTAGCGTGCTCTGGGCTTCAGGTGCGATGTTTGTGGCCATGGCGCCCATCCTTGTGCCGGTGGCGATCTGGATCTACACCCTGGTGTTTGCGTTTTCCTCACTCTGGTTCGCCCACTACACCCTGGCTGCGCTGGAGCAGCTTCGCAAGAAAAACAACGCGCTCGCCCCGGACCCACTCGCGCAGGCCGCGATCACGTCCATGGCGGCGGAACTGGCCCCCGAGGCCCTGCCGGGACCGGCGCCCAGCTTTGGCTCCATGGGCGGCAAGCCCGATTTACACCTGCCTTGAATCCCCTGAACATGACTCCTCACTTCGGCCTCATCATCGTCGGCGACGAAATCCTCTCGGGCAAACGCGCCGACAAGCACCTGCCCAAAACCATTGAACTGCTGGGCGCGCGCGGCCTGCAGCTGGCGTATGCCGACTATGTGGGCGACGACCCGGCGCGCATCACCGCCACGCTGGCGCGCGCCTTCGCGGCGGCGCGCGACAACGGCGACGTGGTGTTTTCCTGCGGCGGTATAGGCGCCACGCCTGACGACCACACCCGGCAGTGCGCGGCAAAGGCGCTGGGGGTTGAACTGGCCTTGCACCCCGCGGCCAAAACCCTGATCCTCGAACGCATGGCGGACGTGGCCAAGGAGCAGGGCACACCCTATGAGCCCGACCGCGACGACAACATCCACCGCCTCAACATGGGGGTGTTTCCGGTGGGCGCGGAGATCATTCCGAATCCGTACAACAAGATCCCCGGCTTTACCTGCCGGGTGGGGCAGGGCGCGGTTCACTTCGTTCCCGGCTTCCCCGTCATGGCCTGGCCCATGATCGAATGGGCGCTCGACACGCACTATGCCCACCTGCACCAAAAGTCGCCCTACACCGAAAAATCGGTGATCATTTTTGGGTCCATGGAAGCCATGCTGACCCCGCTGATGCTCGCCATTGAAGCGGCGCATGCCGGCGTCAAGGTCTTCAGCCTGCCCAGCGTGGACCACCCGGAATATGGCCGCCATATTGAGTTGGGCGTCAAAGGCGCGCCTGAGGCGGTCAACCTGGCTTACCCCGCCATGCTCGCCGGCCTGCACAAGTTTGACCTCAAATTCGGCCCCGAGTTGGTGCGTTGATTTTTCGCACTTAAAAGGTGCATTTGGAGTGGCGCACTTAAATGGTGCAGCCGTTACCGCAAGGTGTTTTTTCTCTTTTCAGCCTCGACAAGGCTGGAAGTGAGGCCAGATAACGGCACAATCCGAGGCTTGGCAGGAAACCGTAGAGCCAACGGCTTTGGCACAAAAAGTGCATTCAACAGGCCCGAAGATAATTTTCAACCACCCATCCAGCACAGGAGATTTTGATGGCAAAGACCGTCGCAGACGTCATGAAAATGGTCAAGGAAAACGAAGTCAAGTTCGTTGACTTCCGTTTCACCGACACCCGGGGCAAAGAGCAGCACGTGACCGTGCCCGTGTCCCACTTTGACGAAGACAAATTCACGTCGGGCCACGCCTTCGACGGTTCTTCGGTTGCCGGCTGGAAAGGCATTGAAGCCTCCGACATGCAGCTGATGCCTGACCCCAAAACGGCCAACATCGATCCTTTCTTTGAAGAAACGACGCTGTTCATGAGCTGCGACGTGCTTGAGCCCGCCGACGGCAAGGCCTATGACCGCGACCCGCGCTCCATCGCGCAGCGCGCCGAAGCCTACCTCAAGGCTTCCGGCCTGGGCGACACCGCTTACTTCGGCCCTGAACCCGAATTCTTCATTTTTGACGACGTGCGCTGGAACACCGACATGTCGGGCACCTTCTTCAAGATCGAAGAGTACGAAGCGCCCTGGAATTCGGGCGCCAAGCTCGAAGGCGGCAACCGCGGCCACCGCCCGACCGTCAAGGGCGGCTACTTCCCCGTGCCTCCCGTCGACAGCACGCAAGACATGCGCGCCGAGATGTCCCTGATCCTCGAATCGCTGGGCGTTCCGGTCGAAGTGTTCCACCACGAAGTGGCCGGCGCCGGCCAGAACGAAATCGGCACCCGCTTCAGCACCCTGGTGCAGCGCGCCGACTGGACGCAGATCCTGAAGTATGTGGTGCAGAACGTGGCCAATGCCTACGGCAAGACCGCCACCTTCATGCCCAAGCCCATCGTCGGCGACAACGGCTCCGGCATGCACGTTCACCAGTCCATCTGGAAAGACGGCAAAAACCTGTTCGCCGGCGACGGCTACGCAGGCCTGTCCGACTTCGCGCTGTACTACATCGGCGGCATCATCAAGCACGCACGTGCCTTGAACGCCATCACCAACCCCGGCACCAACAGCTACAAGCGCCTGGTTCCCGGCTACGAAGCACCGGTCAAGCTGGCTTACTCGGCCAAGAACCGCTCGGCCTCGATCCGCATTCCTTACGYCGCCAACCCCAAGGGCCGCCGCATCGAAGCGCGCTTCCCCGATCCGCTGATGAACCCGTACCTGGGTTTCTCGGCCCTGATGATGGCCGGCCTGGACGGTGTGGAAAACAAGATCCACCCCGGCGAAGCCGCCACCAAGGACCTGTACCATCTGCCGCCCGAGGAAGATGCAAAAGTGCCAACCGTCTGCCACAGCCTGGACCAGGCGCTGGACGCGCTCGACGTGGGCCGCAGCTTCCTGACCAAGGGCGGTGTGTTCACCGACAGCATGCTCGACGCCTACATTGAACTGAAGATGGGTGAAGTGACCCGCCTGCGCCAGGCGACCCACCCCATCGAATTTGACATGTACTACTCCCTGTAAACAGGAGGGCTCGCGCCCAGCCGCTTACTGTGGTTTTTCACAGTTTGTGGCCAAAAAAGGACGGCAAATGCCGTCCTTTTTTATTGTCCCGGCAGGTTGTGGGTGTGCTGGCTTTGTATTWTTGTTCCTTTGCCGCATACTGATAGACCGTCCTAGCCCTTACCGGCATCGGGAGTTCCCTATGAAAAACACCTTATTGCTTTCTGCCTTGTCCCTGCTGCTGGCCGGCGCGGGGAATGCCGCGTGGGCGCAGCAGGTTTTCCGCTGTGCCGGCGTCGGCGGCTCCACGCCTGAATACATCAACAACGCCAAAGAAGCGCAGACCCGCAGCTGCAAGCTGGTTTCGGGCGGCAACGTCACGGTGGTGCAGAGCACGCCGGTGAGCAGCACGCCCAAGTCCGCGGTTCGCGTGGCGACTGCGGCCGGTCCGCGTACCGACGGCAGCCCTGAGCAGCGAGCCCGCGACAGCGATTCACGCGCCATCCTGGAAGCCGAGCTGAAAAAAGCCGAGGCCAAGCTGGCCGAGCAGCAAAAAGAATACAACAACGGCGAGCCCGAGAAGCAGGGCATCGAAGGCCGCAATTACCAGCGCTACCTGGACCGCGTGGCCGAACTCAAGGACGGCATCGCCCGCAACCAGAGCGACATCGCCGGCCTCAAACGCGAAATATCCCGGCTTCCTTCGGGCGCTCCCACCCTCAATTAAGCGCGCAGCGCCGGCTTCTGGGTGAAAATGGATGGCTTGAACAAGCCCTCCATCCGCACCACATCGCCCTCCGCCCTGATTTCGGGGCTTCCTCGCTTTCAGGCCTTCGACCTGCTGGCCACGCTGGTCGCCGTCGTCCGCACCGACGGCACCGTGGTGTTCGCCAATGCCGCGCTGGAAGACGCGCTGGGCACCTCCCGGCGGACCATTGAAGGGTCCCAGCTTCCCGACTGTTTCACCGAACCCCTGATCCTGCAAAACGCGCTCGAAGGCGCGGGCAGCAACGAGTTCGCCGCCCTGCGTTACGACGCCTGGCTCCGGCGGCTGAACCATGAGCCCTTGCCGGTCCACGTGGTGGTGGCTCAGACCGACACCCCGGGTGAGGCCATCGTGGAACTGCTTCCGCTCGAGCAGCAGGCCAAGCAGGAGCGGGAAGAGCGCCTGATCGACCAGGCGCAGGCCAACAAGGAATTGATCCGCAACCTGGCCCATGAAATCAAAAACCCGCTGGGCGGGATCCGCGGCGCGGCCCAGCTGCTGCAGATGGAAATCGGCAAGGACCTGACCGAATACACCCAGGTCATCATCCACGAGGCCGACCGGCTACAGACGCTGGTGGACCGCCTGCTGGCTCCGCACCGCCGCCCGCACCTGGTGGGCGACGTGAATATCCACGAGGTTTGCGAGCGCGYACGCTCATTGATCCTGGCGGAGTTTCCCAAGGGGCTGAAGGTCACGCGGGATTACGACATCTCGATTCCCGACTTCCGCGGCGACCGCGAGCAGCTGATCCAGGCGGTGCTGAACATTGCCCACAACGCGGCCCAGGCCCTGGCCGAGCGCATCGCGGCGGGCAATGCGCAGATCACTTTCAAGACCAGAATCGCCAGGCAGGTAACTTTTGGCAAGCAGCGCTATCGCTTGGCACTGGAATTGCATGTTATCGACAATGGACCGGGTGTGCCGGACTCCATCAAAGACCGCATCTTCTATCCCCTGGTCTCGGGGCGCGAGGGCGGTTCGGGGCTGGGGCTGACATTGGCGCAAACCTTTGTGCAGCAACACCACGGTTTGATCGAGTGCGACAGTGTGCCGGGCCGTACAGATTTCAAGCTGCTCATACCGCTTCCTTGAAATGTGTCTCCTTCATGATTGATACATAACGCGATCGGCGCGGAGGGCTTACAGAGGGCCCCGCGCTGAAAGCACGACAAAAGGGACTGCATACATGAAACCGATCTGGATCGTTGATGATGACCAGTCCATCCGGTTTGTTCTGGAAAAGGCCCTGCTCCGCGAGGACCTTCCTACGCGCAGTTTCACCAACCCCCGCGAAGTGCTTGCCGCGCTGGAGAACGCGACCGAAGAAGACGGCCCGCAGATACTGGTGAGCGACATCCGCATGCCCGGCGGCTCCGGCCTGGACCTGCTGGAAAAGGTCAAGGAAAAGCTGCCCGGCCTGCCGGTCATCATCATGACCGCATTTTCCGACCTGGACAGCGCGGTCTCCGCCTTCCAGGGCGGGGCTTTCGAATACCTGCCCAAGCCTTTTGACCTGCCCAAGGCGGTCGAGCTGATTCGCCGCGCGGTGGAAGAAAGCCAGCGCGAAGAAGTGGCCGAGGAACGCATGGCCTCCGCGCCCGAAATGCTGGGCCAGGCGCCGGCCATGCAGGACGTGTTCCGCGCCATCGGGCGCCTGAGCCAGAGCATGGTGACGGTGATGATCACCGGTGAATCGGGTTCCGGCAAGGAGCTGGTGGCGCGCGCGCTGCACAAACATTCACCGCGCGCCAACGGGCCGTTCGTCGCCATCAACACCGCAGCCATCCCCAAGGACCTGCTCGAGAGCGAACTCTTCGGCCATGAGCGCGGCGCCTTCACCGGCGCGCAGACCATGCGGCGCGGCCGCTTCGAGCAGGCCGAGGGCGGCACGCTGTTCCTCGACGARATCGGCGACATGCCCTTCGACCTGCAGACCCGCCTGCTGCGCGTGCTCAGCGACGGCCACTTCTACCGCGTCGGCGGGCACAACGCCGTCAAGGCCAATGTGCGTGTCATCGCCGCCACCCACCAGGACCTGGAGCAACGCGTCAAGGAAGGCGGTTTCCGCGAGGACTTGTTCCACCGCCTCAACGTGATCCGCCTGCGCCTGCCCGCGCTGCGTGAGCGGCGTGAAGATGTCTTCATGCTGACGCGGCACTTCCTGCAGCAAAGCGCCAAGCAGCTTGGTGTCGAGCCCAAGCGGATTTCCGACACCGCCCTGCAGCAGCTGAGCAACTTCAGTTTTCCCGGTAACGTGCGCCAGCTCGAAAATATCTGCCACTGGCTTACGGTAATGGCGCCGGCCCAGGTGATAGAACCCAAAGATCTTCCGCCCGAAGTGCTGGGAATGATCCCGGAGTCCGGCAAAATCCAGGTTCCGGCTGAAAGGGCCGAAGCCCCGCGTATGGAATGGGCCGCGGCCACCGACAAACCGCCGGCCGCCCACGCGTCCGAAGCGGCTTTGCCCGTGCCGGCAGGCGGGGTGGAGCAAAGCTGGGAAACCGGCCTTGAAGCCGAAGCCCTGGCCTTGCTGGCAACCGGGCGCAGCGATGTGTGGGAC
>NZ_JBFUBY010000092.1:0-14160 GCF_056405515.1 Polaromonas sp. P1_G2 | reverse complement strand
CCCGGCGCGGCGTCCGGCCAGGCGCCGTTCGCCTTCCAGGGCGCGGGCAATGCCACCACCCCCAAGAACTACAGCCCCGAGAACGTGGGCAACGATGCCTCCGCGCGCCCCTGGGAGCGCAGCAGCATGGCTTTCGACGCCAACAAATACGACGCGGCCGCACCTGCTGCGGGCGGCTCCATGATCGGCTCGGCCCTGCTGGGTTCGCAGTCCTGGGGCGTGCCGGCCGGATTTGACGCCGAAGGCTTTCTCAAGGCCAGCAAGGCCAACTTCGTGACTTTGCAGGATGCCTGGGACCGCTCCGACATCCAGAGCCTGCGCGCCATGATGACCGACGACATGCTCGAGCAGATCAAGACCCAGCTCGCCGACCGCGAATCGCACACCGGCGGCCAGGTCAACAAGACCGAGGTCGTGATGCTGGACGCCCAGTTGCTCGGCATCGAGGAACTGAGCGACGTCTACATGGCCAGCGTGGAGTTCTCCGGCATGATCCGCGAAGACGCCTCCGCGGGCGCCAGCCCCTTCCGCGAGGTCTGGAACATGACCAAACCACGCAGCGGCGGCAGCGGCTGGTTAGTGGCAGGCGTACAAGCTCTCCAATAATCCCCGTCCAGGCTCACTTCGTGTAGCCTGTTCCCACCTACAGGGGGCGAAGCCTGCGGCCCGGCAAAGCCGGCTCCGCGGCCCCGGTTGGCAGATAAATAGGCTACTTGCCTTGTCAGGTGTTTTATCCTGCAAAATCGGGGTCGTATGAACACTACGACCCCTTTTTCATTTCTGGAATCCATTGCCACCCGCTTTCAGCCGCCCGCCTGGGTGGTCGATGAGGGGCAGCAACGGCTGGTGCTCTTCCTGAACCACGTCCTGATGCAGGAAAAGCAGGCCCAGGACCGCCTGCTGCGGCAAAAGGGGCGGGTGGTGCACTTGCGCTGGGGCCTGTTTTCGATCGACCTGGTGGTCACTCCAGCGGGCCTGGTCGACAGGGTCGCACCCGGCACCAAGCCGGATCTCACGCTGGCCGTCGCCACCGAATCACCCCTGACCGTCATGCAATCCGTGCTGGCCGGCAAGCCGCCGCCGGTGAAGATTGAAGGTGACGTGCAACTGGCCGCCGAACTCGGGTGGCTGGCGGAGAACCTGCGCTGGGATGCCGAGGAAGACCTGTCGCGCCTGATCGGCGATGCACCCGCCCACGCGGTGGCCGACGCTGGCCGCCGCCTGTTTGAAGGGCTCAAGCAGTTCCTGGCCAGGACGCCGCTGTCCCCGGCCCCCGTTTCATCCGGTGTCGCCAGCCCGGCGGCCCCCGCAAGCCCCGCGGCGGCAGGCGAGGGCGCCCCGGCCGCGAAGGCTTCTGCATGACCCGGCTTTTCCGGGGTATCTTCATCGTCTGGACCGTGCTGCGGTTCGGGCTGGACGAACTGGTGTTGTCCAGTTTCGAGCGCCCCTGGATACGCCTGCTGACGCGCATTGTTTCAGTCGGCCGCAACCTGAAGGCGCCGCGCGGCGAGCGCCTGCGCGAGGCGCTCGAAAGCCTGGGTCCCATCTTCGTCAAATTCGGCCAGGTGATGTCCACCCGCCGCGACTTGCTGCCGCCCGACATCGCCGACGAACTAGCCCGCCTGCAGGACCGGGTGCCGCCCTTTGAATCCGCCGTGGCCGTGGCCATCATCGAAAAAGCCTTCGGCCGGCCGCTGGACCGGATTTTTGCGAGTTTCGAGCAGACGCCGGTGGCCAGCGCCTCGATCGCCCAGGTGCACTTCGCCACCCTGCCGAACGGCCGCGAAGTGGCCGTCAAGGTGCTGCGGCCCAACATGCTGCCCGCCATCGAAAAAGACCTGGCGCTGATGCACATGATGGCCGGCTGGATAGAAAGCGCTTCGGCCGACGGCAAGCGCCTCAAGCCCCGCGAGGTGGTCGCCGAATTCGACAAATACCTGCACGACGAACTCGATCTGCTGCGCGAGGCGGCCAATGCGGCCCAGTTGCGCCGCAACATGCAGGACATTGACCTGGTCATGATCCCCGAGATGGTCTGGGATTTCTGCATGCCCGACGTGATGGTGATGGAGCGCATGAAAGGCGTTCCCATCAGCCAGGCCCAGCGGCTGCGCGATGCCGGCGTGGACATGAAAAAACTGGCGCGCGACGGCGTCACCATCTTTTTCACCCAGGTGTTCCGCGACGGTTTTTTCCATGCCGATATGCACCCGGGCAACATCCAGGTGAGCCTGGCGCCGGAAACCTTCGGCCGTTACATCTCGCTGGACTTCGGGATCGTGGGCACGCTGACCGAAGTCGACAAGGAATACCTGGCGCAGAACTTCAGCGCGTTTTTCCAGCGCGACTACAAACGTGTGGCCGAACTGCACCTCGAGTCCGGCTGGGTGCCCCCGGAAACGCGGGTCGACGAGCTGGAAGCCGCCATCCGCGCCTGCTGCGAGCCCTATTTCGACCGGCCCCTGCGTGAAATTTCGCTGGGGCTGGTGCTGATGCGCCTGTTCCAGACCTCGCGGCGCTTTCACGTTGAAATCCAGCCCCAGCTGGTGCTGCTGCAGAAAACCCTGCTCAACATCGAAGGCCTGGGGCGGGAACTGGATCCCGACCTGGACCTCTGGAGCACCGCCAAGCCTTTTCTCGAAAAATGGATGCTGGAGCAGGTGGGCCCCGAGAAACTGCTGGCGCAGCTCAAGGCCGAGGCGCCGGCCTACGCCAAGCTGCTGCCGGGCCTGCCGCGCCTGCTGTCGCAATACCTCAAATCTCCGCCCGGCCTGCACCGCCGGGAGATCGAGGAACTGTTGTACGAGCAAAAACGCACCAACAAGCTGCTGCAAAGCGTGATTTACGGCGGCCTGGGCTTTGTTTTGGCGCTGGTCACCATGCAAGTCGTGCAGGTGCTGCGGTTCCGCTTGTTCTGAGCTTGACGGGGCCCCCAACGGCCTATAATTGAAGGCTTTGCATCTGGGTGCCTTTTCCGGGCAATCCAGGCGAATTCCCCCGGGTAATCCTCGGAATACCCCTCTCAAAGCCTTAAGCACTATGCCAATCTACGCCTATAAATGCGAGTCCTGTGGGCATGCCAAGGACGTCCTGCAAAAAATCTCCGATGCGCCGCTCACGGTGTGTCCGCAATGCGGCGCGCCCGCGTTCAAGAAGCAGGTCACGGCCGCGGGTTTCCAGCTCAAGGGCTCGGGCTGGTACGTGACGGACTTCCGCGGCAACAGCACGGGCGGCGCGCCCGCACCCAAGACAGAGGGCGGCGAAACAGGCGCGGCTAAAGGCGCCGACAGCAAGCCGGCCGATTCCGGTACAGCCGCGCCGGCAAGCACCGCCGCAGCCCCGGCTCCCGCGCCGGCCGCGCCCGCCAAGGCCCCGGCCGGCGATTCTTCCTCCAAATCGTCTTCGTGATGGCCTCAATCCGCCGATGGCTTCTGGCCGGACTGCTGGTGCTGGTTCCCCTGGCGATCACGCTGTGGGTGCTCGACTGGATCGTCGGCACGCTGGACCAGACGCTGCTGATCCTGCCGGGCTCCTGGCACCCCGACAAGCTGCTGGGTTTCCACATCCCGGGTTTCGGTGTGTTGCTCATGCTGCTGATCGTGCTGCTGATGGGCGCCATCGCCAGCAACTTCTTCGGCAAAAAGCTGGTGCGCTGGGGCAATTCCTTCCTGAGCCGCATTCCCATCGTCCGCTCCATCTATTCCAGCGTGAAGCAGGTTTCCGACACGGTGTTCTCGGAAAACGGCAACGCTTTCCGCAAGGCCCTGCTGGTGCAATGGCCGCGTGAAGGCGTCTGGACCATAGGCTTTCTCACCGGCACGCCCGGCGGCGACGTTGTCAACCACCTGCAGGGTGATTACCTGAGCGTTTACGTCCCGACCACGCCCAACCCCACCGGCGGCTACTTCGTGATGCTGAAAAAAAGCGACTGCATCGAACTCAAGATGAGCGTCGATGAAGCCCTGACCTATGTGATTTCCATGGGTGTCGTGGTGCCCGCAGCAAAACCTGCGCCGCTGCCCGCGACCCTGCCCCTGACCCCTCCCCTTTAAACGGCGAAAACTGCCTTTCCAAAAGCGCTGAAAGTTCGAGTATTTTTATGGCCATCGTTTCCCAAATGCGTTCCAACTATTGCGGTCTGGTGACCGAGAGCCTCATGGGCCAAACCGTGAGCCTGTGCGGCTGGGTGAACCGCCGCCGCGACCACGGCGGCGTGATCTTCATCGACCTGCGCGACCGCGAGGGCTATGTGCAGGTGGTCTGCGACCCGGACCGCGCCGACATGTTCAAAACCGCCGAAGGCGTGCGCAACGAATTCTGCGTGCAGGTCAAGGGCGTGGTGCGGGCCCGTCCCGAAGGCACGACCAACGACAACCTCAAGAGCGGCAAGGTCGAGGTGCTGTGCCATGAGTTGATCGTGCTGAACCCCAGCGTGACGCCGCCCTTCCAGCTTGACGACGACAACCTGTCGGAGACGACGCGTCTCACGCACCGCGTGCTGGACCTGCGCCGCCCCTACATGCAGAACAACCTGATGCTGCGCTACCGCGTGTCCATGGAAACGCGCAAGTTCCTCGACGCCAACGGCTTCATCGACATCGAAACCCCGATGCTGACCAAGAGCACGCCCGAGGGCGCGCGCGATTACCTGGTGCCCAGCCGCGTCAACGAAGGCATGTTCTTCGCGCTGCCGCAAAGCCCGCAGCTGTTCAAGCAGCTGCTGATGGTGGCCGGCTTCGACCGCTACTACCAGATCACCAAGTGCTTCCGCGATGAAGACCTGCGCGCCGACCGCCAGCCCGAATTCACGCAGATCGATATCGAAACGTCCTTCATGGGCGAGCAGGACATCCGCGACCTGTTCCAGGGCATGATCAGCAACATCTTCAAGACCGTGCTGGCCACCGACCTGGGCGAGTTTCCCGTCATGGCCTATGCCGACGCCATGCACCGCTTCGGCTCCGACAAACCCGACCTGCGCGTGAACCTGGAGTTCACCGAACTGACCGACGTCATGGCCGATGTGGACTTCAAGGTCTTCAGCGCGCCGGCCACGGCCGTGGGCGGCCGCGTGGTGGCCCTGCGCGTGCCTGGCGGCTCCGAGATGAGCCGCGGCGAAATCGACGGCTACACCGAGTTTGTGAAGATCTACGGCGCCAAGGGCCTGGCCTGGATCAAGGTCAACGATGTGAGCAAAGGCCGCGAAGGCCTGCAAAGCCCCATCGTCAAGAACCTGCATGACGCGTCTATCGCCGAAATCCTCAAGCGCACCGGCGCGCAGAACGGCGACATCCTGTTCTTCGGCGCCGACAAGGCCAAGATCGTCAACGACAGCATAGGCGCGCTGCGCCTGAAGGTCGGCCATAGCGACTTCGGCAAGAAGACCGGCCTTTTCACCAAGGGCTGGAAACCGCTGTGGGTGGTGGACTTCCCGATGTTCGAATTCGACGAGGATGGCCAGCGCTGGAGCGCCGTGCACCATCCCTTCACCGCGCCCAAGGACGGGCATGAGGACTGGATGGACACCGACCCCGGCCGCTGCATCGCCAAGGCCTACGACATGGTGCTCAACGGCTGGGAACTGGGCGGCGGTTCGGTCCGTATCCATCGCGCTGAAGTCCAGAGCAAGGTGTTCAGCGCGCTGAAGATCGGCCCTGAGGAAGCGCAGGAAAAATTCGGTTTCCTGCTGGACGCGCTGCAGTACGGCGCACCCCCCCACGGCGGCCTGGCCTTCGGCCTGGACCGCATCGTCACCATGATGACGGGCGCCGAGTCCATTCGCGACGTGATCGCTTTCCCGAAAACCCAGCGCGCGCAGGACTTGCTCACGCATGCGCCCAGCCCGGTGGACGAAAAGCAACTGCGCGAACTGCACATCCGCCTGCGCAATCCCCAGCCAGTCTGAAATGCCAGCGGGGAGGGGATGCCTTGAAGCCGTTCAAGATTCCCGAATCCGTGCTGGTGGTCATCCACACGCCGCAACGCGAGGTGCTGCTGATAGAGCGCGCCGACAATCCTGGTTTCTGGCAAAGCGTCACGGGGTCCAAAGACACGGTCGATGAGCCTTTGCTGGAAACGGCGATGCGCGAAGTGTTCGAGGAAACCGGCATCGCAGCCGCGGCCGGGCAGTTCCGCGACTGGGGCTTGTCCAATGTGTATGAGATTTATCCCGTCTGGCTGCACAGGTACGCAGCCGGCGTCACCCATAACACCGAACACGTCTTCAGCCTGTGCCTGCCCCATGCCTGTGAGGTGAGGCTCAACCCCGCGGAGCACACCGCCTGGCGGTGGCTGCCGCACCACGAGGCCGCCGACCTGTGCTTTTCACCCTCGAACGCCGAAGCGGTGCTGCTGCTGCCGACATTCATGGCGTGAGCCGCGCGGCGCGGCAGGCGCAACACTTTGTGAGTTGGCGTTTCATGGGATTGGCAAACACCGGCCGCTCGGTTTAAATGGGCTGGACCTCACGCCCACTTCTCGCCACTCGCAAGGGACGACCGCCACCGGCCATGCTGTACCCATTTCACAAGACAGGCGAGCTGCAACTGCTGCAAGGCGGGCGGGATTATTTTCCCGCCTTGATCCGGGCACTGGACGCGGCGCAGACCTGGATACAGCTGGAAACCTACATTTTCGATTTTCACGGCGCCGGGGCCGGGGTGGCCGAGGCGCTGGTGCGAGCGGCCGGCCGCGGCGTGACGGTCCAGGTGCTGGTGGACGGCATAGGCACCAACCCCCTGCCGCCGCAGTGGCGGGAAAAATTCGCGCAGGCCAAGGTCGAGTGGTTTGTCTATTCGCCCCTGGGGACGGGCCTGCGCGGCCTGGGCCTGCTGCTTCCTGAGCGCTGGCGCAGGTTGCATCGCAAGCTCTGCGTGGTGGACCAGCACACGGTGTTCTGCGGCGGCATCAATGTGCTCGACGATTTTTACGACCCCAACCATGGCGAGCTTCAGGCGCCGCGTGTCGATTTCGCCGTGTCCGCCACCGGGCCGCTGGCGCGGGAAGCCGCCGATGCGATGGCGCTGCTGTGGTGGCGCGTGCAGGCGGGTTACAGCGCGCGGCAGCGGCACATGACCGCGGCGTGGGAGACGTTCAAGGCGGCGGGCTAYGGCGGACGCACCCAGGCCGAGCCCTCTGTCGCAGGCAATAGCGCCGGCGCCGCCGGTCCGCGGGCGGCGCTGGTGCTGCGCGACAACCTGCGCAACCGCAGCAGCATAGAGCGCGCCTACCGCAAGGCCATCGGCAAGGCGCACCGCGAGATCATCATCGCCAACGCCTATTTCCTGCCGGGCGGCAAGCTGCGGCGCGCCCTGATCGGGGCCGCGCGGCGCGGCGTGCGCGTGACGCTGCTGCTGCAGGGACGCTACGAATACTTCATGCAGTACCACGCGGCCCGCCCCGTTTACGGCGCCCTGCTGGAGGCCGGCGTGGAAATCCATGAATACGAGGCCGGCTTTCTGCATGCCAAGGTGGCCGTGGTGGACGGGCACTGGGCCACCGTCGGTTCATCCAATCTCGATCCGCTGAGCTTGCTGCTGGCCCGCGAAGCCAATGTGGTGGTCGAGGACAAAGCCTTTGCCGAAGGCCTGGCGGCCATCCTGCGCGAGGCCATGCTGACCCAGGGGCGGCGCATGGAGCCGGCCGCCCACAGCCACCGCCCCCTGGGCCAGCGCCTGCGGGGCTGGGTGGCTTATGCGCTGGTGCGGCTTGCGCTGCTGGTGGCCGGCCAGCGTTATTGAGGCCTTGAGGCCGCGCTGCCCCTAACAAGCTACCAAATTGATAGCTGCTTGTGCCCATGTGGAAAGGGAGAAATGCCAAAGACCCTGTCAAATTCCGGACAAGACGGCACAGGGTCAGGCTGGTAATATCTGGCATGCTTATGAAATCCGACACGCCCCCCCAGGACGCGACCGGCGAGGGTACGCCCGTTTCCGTCAAGATCCGCGAACGGCTCGCCCTGGCGCGCAAGCGCTTTCACGCCAATGACAACATCGCCCAGTTCATCCAGCCCGGAGAGCTCGAAAAACTGCTGGACGAAGTCGAGGTCAAGATGCAGGGTGTGCTCGACAGCCTGGTGATAGACACCGCCGGCGACCACAACACCAACAACACGGCGCGCCGCGTGGCCAAGATGTACCTTAATGAGGTCTTCAAGGGCCGTTATGTGCAGCCGCCCACCATCACCGAATTCCCCAATGCCGAGCACCTCAACGAGCTCATGATCGTCGGGCCCATCACGGTGCGCAGCGCCTGCTCCCACCATTTCTGCCCGGTCATCGGCAAGATCTGGATAGGCGTGCTGCCCAATGAACACACCAACGTGATCGGCCTCTCAAAATACGCGCGCCTGGCCGAATGGGTCATGGGCCGCCCGCAGATCCAGGAAGAGGCCGTGGTGCAACTGGCCGACCTCATCATGGAAAAAACCCAGCCCGACGGCCTGGCCATCGTGATGGAGGCCAGCCATTACTGCATGGCCTGGCGCGGCGTGAAAGACATGGACAGCAAGATGATCAACTCGGTGATGCGTGGCGTGTTCCTCAAGGACTCGACCTTGCGCCGCGAATTCCTCGCCCTGATTCCGCAGAAAGGCTAAGCATGTTGGTACGTTTACTTTACGCAAGCCGCGCGGTCGACACCAGTCCCGAAGCCATCGAGGGCATCCTGTCGCAGTCGCGCCAGCACAACCCGGCCACCGGCATCACCGGCATCCTCTGCTACGGCGGCGGCATCTTCCTGCAGGCCATTGAAGGCGGGCGCATGGCGGTCAGCGACCTGTTCGGCCATATCCAGCACGATGCACGCCACAAGGACGTGGTGCTGCTGCACTTCGAGGAAATTTCCGAGCGGCGTTTCGGCGGCTGGACCATGGGCCAGGTCAATCTCTCCAAGCTCAACCATTCCATCCTGCTGAAGTACTCCGAGAAAGCCGAGCTCGATCCCTATTCCGTCTCCGGCAAGGTTTCGTACGCGCTGCTCGAAGACCTGATGGCCACCGCCTCCATCTGCGGGCGCGTTTGAGCCTGGCGGCAGCGCCGGTGACCGGGCTGCTTCTGGGCTGCGATTTCTCCAGCAGCCCGAGCCGCCGCAAACCCATTGTGATGGCCACTGGCTCCTCGGCGGGCGGCCGCGTGCTGCTCATGGGCCTGGAGCGCATCGAGTCGCTGGACGGCTTCGAGCAATGGCTGCGCCGCGAGCCCGCCTGGCTGGGTGCTTTTGACTTCCCCTTCGGCCTGCCGCGCGAACTGGTCGAGCAACTCGGCTGGCCCGGCCAATGGCCGGAGCTGATGCTGCACTATGCCGCCCTGAGCCGGCCCGACATCCGCACCGCCTTTGCCGCCTTTTGCGATGCCCGCCCCGCCGGGCGGAAATTCGCCCACCGCGCGGCCGACGGGCCGGCCGGCTCCAGCCCCTCGATGAAATGGGTCAACCCGCCGGTCGCCTACATGTTGCATGCCGGCGTGCCCCGGCTGCTGGCAGCCGGCGTGCACTTGCCCGGCCTGCACCAGGGTGACCTGAACCGTGTCGCGCTGGAGGGCTACCCCGGCCTGCTGGCGCGCGAGGTGCTGGGCAGTCGCTCGTACAAAAGCGACGACAAGGCCAAGCAGACGCCGGAACGGCTGATCGCGCGTAAAGACCTGATCACCGCGCTGGAAAACGGGCAAACCCGGCTGGGGCTGCGCCTCAAGGTCAGCCATGCCCAGCGCGATGCGCTGGCCGACGACGCCAGCGGCGACAGCCTGGACGCCGTGCTGTGCCTGATGCAGGCGGCCTGGGCCTTGCGGCAGGGCGCACCGCGCTATGGCTTGCCGCTCGAGATGGACCCGCTCGAAGGCTGGATCGTCACGGCCTGAGATCTGCGCGAAGGCGGGTGAACCGTACTGTTTGTTTGTCCAGTATATTCAAGGCCCTTCCTTCCGCAGTTCACGGGCCTCTTCGGACAATGTCTTCCCTTTCACGCACTCTTGCCACAGCTGCATTGCTGGTCGCATGGCTTCTTCCGGCCCAAGCCTCTTCACCGGGCAAATCCTCGGCGCCGGCCTGGTCCGGTGTCGTCAGCTATGTGGTCGACGGCGATACCGTCAGGGTGCGGCCGCCCGGCGGAGGCAAGCCCATCAGCGTTCGCATCAACGGCATAGACGCGCCGGAAATCTGCCAGGCCGGCGGTACCGCCTCCCGCGACGCGCTCATGCGAAAGCTGCTGGGCCAGCGCGTGGCGGTGCATGGCCGGCATCATGACGACTATGGCCGCCTGCTGGCGAAGATCACGCTCAAGGGCGAAGACACAGGCGGATGGATGGTGGCGCAGGGCCTGGCCTGGTCTTACCGCAGCCGCGGCGGCGCCGGCCCATACGCCGTACAGCAGCGGCGCGCCAAGGCCGCGGGGCTGGGGGTTTTTTCGCCGGCGCATGGTGTTCCGCCTGTGTATCCCGCGCAGTTTCGCAAGCGGCACGGAAGCTGCCACTAGCCGCGCGCGCTGTCCCTTGTCCTACGGCTGTTTCAGCCGGCGCCGATGTGCGGCAACGGGCTCGCTGGCTAGAGTGAATGTGCGCGAACGCTGCTTCGCCATCCCCCAGCGCCCGACCAGCCCAGCCCAGGCCGGGCCAGCGCACATTCCCAACAAGGAGCCATCATGATTTCCAAGCTTTCCAACCCCTTGCATGCGGGCCATTCCCTCCGCCCCCTGGCTGTCCTCGGTGCGCTCTCCGTGGCGATGGCGCTGTCGGCCTGCAACAAGCAGGATGAAGGGAAAACCGCCGGCCAGCAACTCGACTCAGCCATTGCCAAAACCGAAGACGCGGCCGCCAGGGCCAAGGCCAAGGCTGAAAGCGAAATGGCCAGTGCCGGCGCCGCGGTGAAGAACGCGACCCAGGGCGCCGAGTCTTCTGGCAAGGACATGGCCGCCAAAGCCGGTGAAAAAATCGACGACCTCACGATCACGACGACCGTTACCGCCGGGTTCGCGAAGGACCCCGATTTAAGCGTGCTCAAGATCAACGTGGACACCCGCAACGGTGCCGTGACTCTCAATGGCTCCGCGCCCACGGCGGCCGCCCGCGACAAGGCCGGTAGCCTGGCCAAAGACGTCAAAGGCGTCAACTCGGTGGACAACAAACTGGTGGTGAAGGCTGCCGGCTAGTCCAGGCTGTCGGTCTTATCCGGCCGGACACAAAAAAAAGGCAGGCATGGGAAACCATGCCTGCCTTTTTGCAGCCGCCTCGCGGGCGGCCGGCCTTGCAAAACCGTTTATGGGCGGACGACGATGTCGTTGCGAACGGCTTTGACGTTCTTCACATTGCGGGCAATGTTTTCAGCCTGGGCTTTTTCCGCTGAGGATTTGGCGAAGCCGGACAGTTGGACCGTGCCGTTGAGCGTTTCCACCTTGATGGAGGAGGCCGCCACGGTTTTGTCTTCGACGAATTTCGCCTTCACGGAAGTCGTGATGGCGGCGTCGTCGACATAGGCACCTGCGGACTCCTGGCCACGCCCGACAGCGCAGCCGCTGCCAATGATGGTGATGCCTGCCAGAGCGGCGAATGCAATTGCGCGAGCGTATTTCATATTGTTTTCCTCTTGAGTTGATGTCATTGGTTTGGTGCAAGTTTAAAAAAGCCTGCAGATGGGCGGCACCACGCCCACCGGCCTGCGGTAACGCTATTTCTCCAGCCAGTCCTTGAGTTCGTCGGCGTGCTCCTCCTCGTCGGCAAGAACGTCTTCGAGCATGCGCCGCGTCGTCGGGTCCTTGTCGCCGATCAGCGCGATCATCTGGCGGTAGGTCTCCACCGCGATGCGCTCGGCGACCAGGTTGACGCGCACCATGGTCTTCAGGTCGTTGGATTCGTCGTAGTCCGCGTGGCTGCGCTGCAGCAGCRTGCCGGGCGAGAAATCGGGTTCGCCGCCCAGCTGCACGATGCGCCTGGCGATGCGGTCCGCGTGCCCGGATTCTTCGTTGGCGTGCACCAGGAATTCGTCGGCGATGGGCGGAGACGACACGCCGCTGGCCATGAAGTAGTGGCGCTTGTAGCGCAGCACGCAGACCAGTTCCGTCGCGAGGGCGTCGTTGAGCAGTTTCACGATGGCATCGCGGTGCGGCCCGTAGGCCGGCGTGATGGCGCCGTCGGCCAGGCTGTTGCGGGCCGCGTCCAGGCCGGTCTCGTCCAGCACAAGTTCGCCGGACGCCGCTGTGGGGAGTTTGGAAATAACGGAGGAGTTCATGGGGGTGTCCTTTGAGTCTGTTCGTTGCTTTGCACCGGGCTGGAGAGCATCGACAGCAAGGCGCCGGAGAGCTCCGACGACTTGAGCGCGGCCAGCAGCACGCTGCCCAGCGACACCAGCCGCCAGGGCTTGAATGCCACGGCCGCCGCGCCCGCCACGGCGGCGATGCCCAGCAGTTGCAGGGGTTTTTCCCTGGCGTAATCGCCGAGCACCGGCCGCGCCAGGCTGAACGCGGCGCTCACGGGGTGGTGCTGCCACCAGGCTCCCAGCGCGTGTTTGATGAAGCCCCAGCTTCCGCCCCCGGCGTGTTCAGGATCTTCTTCACCGTGCTGTCCGGAGTGCTCCTGCTCATCGTGGGACAGCTTGTCGCGGCTCATGTGCCGGACGATGGCCTTGCGGCTGCTAGCCAGTCTTTCCTGCGGTGTGGGCTGGGTGAGCGATGTCATGGCGCGGTCTTCGGCACGGTGTTTATGCGGCCGTGCGCAGGGCACGGGCATCGCTGTCGATCTGCGCCTTCAGTTCGGGAAAGCGTTCCGTGGCGAAAGGCTTGCGCGCCCGCATTATGGCAACGACAAGAATCGCCAGTGCGACGCCCGGCACCACCACCAGCACCCAGTGGAACTGGTTGTGCAGCATCCCCAGCATCGCAGCCGTGCCGGCCAGGCCCAGGAAGACAGCGGCCGCGACAACCGCCACGACCCAGGCCACCACGCGCACCACCAGCTCGGAGCCGGCTTCGGAAGCTTCTTCCTGGAACAGCGCCGCATAGGCCGACAAATGGTCCACGACCAGGTCGGGCCGCTGCACGATGGTGGAGAAAAGAGGGTGGAGCATAGGGCTGGGTGGTTTTGATCGCGGCGATGGCTCAGTAACGGTTGTGGTTGCGGTGGCGTGCCGAGGAGATCAGCAGCGCGACACCGGCGCCCACCGCCGCAGCGATCAGCACGGAACGCAGCGGCTGGTCGGCGACGTAGCGCGACGTGGCGCCCGCGGCATTGGACAGCGAGCGTTGTGCGCGTTCCTTGGCTTCAGCGGCGAGGTCCAGGCTCTGGCGGGCCAGGTGCTGGGCCTTGGAGGCCAGCATGTCGACCATGGGGTCGACGCTGCCGCGCAGGTCGCGCACCTTGTTCTCGGCCTTGTCGAGGGCTTCGTTGGCGTAGCTGCGGGTGGTGCCCACGGCCTTCTCGGCGGTCTGCAGCAATTCATCGGAGGTTTGTCGTGCGGTGTTGGCGGCGGTCTGGGTGTTCATGGCAAATCCTTGGCGGGTTAAAGGGAGGAGTGAAAAGAAGAAGGGAAAACAAAAGCCGGGTCACCGGGTGACGCGGCTCGTGCGGGGAAGCTCCGGTGAAAAACGCGGGGGCCGTCAGTTCTTGCGCAGAAGGCTGATGACAAAACTCACCACGGCCATCACGGCGAAGATGAAGAACAGGATCTTGGCGATCTCGACGGCGCCGGCCGCGATGCCGCCGAAACCGAAGACGGCGGCGATCAGCGCGATGACGAGGAAAACGACGGAGTAGTGCAGCATCTTGGGCTCCTTGGCTGTGGGTGTGCGGCCCTTGTTTCGTTTGAAACGGCCTTGAGCCAAGCTTAGTGAGCGCCCCTGGTTTGCCTCATCGGCTGCCAGCGTGTGCCTGTGTCAGTTCGAATGGCCATGCCCTGTAGGAGGGGGCCGACAGTTTGTTACGCAGCTTTTGCGCGTCGTATGCGCGTCGCCGCCGCGGCCAACCAAAGGGATCGACGCGTCTTCGGGCCAGCGATGCTCAAAGCGTCTTCGGCAGCACCGCGGAAATTTTGGTGCCTTCGCCTTCGGTGCTGGTGACCGTCAGGCGCCCGCCGGCGGCTTCCACGCGATGCCGCATGCCGGCCAGCCCATGGCTACCGGCGCTCACGCTGCCGACCTTGAAGCCCTTGCCGTTGTCCTTGACCTCGACAGTGATGTAG
>NZ_JBFUBY010000091.1:0-14169 GCF_056405515.1 Polaromonas sp. P1_G2 | reverse complement strand
CGGCAACCCCGAGTCATCGCCGACCAAAAGCTGCGGACCGGAAACCCTGCGCAAGACCTATGGCGAGCTGGGCAAGCTGGTCAAGGTGCCCAACCTGTGGCTGTATGCCGAGAATGACCAGTACTGGGGGCCCGAAGCACCCCGCCAGTGGCACGAGGCCTTCAAGGCCGGCGGCAGCGACACGCAGCTTGTCCAGACCGGGCCGGTGCAGGGGCATGACGGGCATTCGCTGCTGACCTACGGCGGCAAGATGTGGTCGGTGCCGCTGGACGCCTTTGTGCGCAAGGTCGGGCTGACGGCGCCCTGACTGACCACGCCCTGAATTTTCGCCAGGCATAAAAAAGCCCGGCGCCTTGCGGGCCGGGCTTTTTTGAGGCGGGTAGCGCGTTTACAACGTATCGATAAAGCTGCGCAGCTTGTCCGAGCGCGAAGGGTGCTTGAGCTTGCGCAGCGCCTTGGCTTCGATCTGGCGGATGCGCTCTCGCGTCACGTCGAACTGCTTGCCGACTTCTTCCAGCGTGTGGTCGGTGGACATTTCGATGCCGAAGCGCATGCGCAGCACCTTGGCTTCGCGCGGCGTCAGGCTGTCGAGGATGTCCTTGACCACGTCGCGCAGGCCGGCCTGCATCGCGGCTTCCAGCGGCGCGGTGTTGGCGCTGTCCTCGATGAAGTCGCCGAGGTGCGAATCGTCGTCGTCGCCGATCGGCGTTTCCATGGAGATCGGCTCTTTGGCGATCTTCATGATCTTGCGGATCTTGTCTTCCGGAATCTCCATCTTGGCGGCCAGGATGCTGGCGTCCGGCTCGAAACCGAACTCCTGCAAGTGCTGGCGCGACAGGCGGTTCATCTTGTTGATGGTCTCGATCATGTGCACCGGAATGCGGATGGTCCGCGCCTGGTCGGCGATGGAGCGCGTGATCGCCTGGCGAATCCACCAGGTGGCGTAGGTCGAGAACTTGTAGCCGCGRCGGTAYTCGAAYTTGTCGACSGCCTTCATCAGGCCGATRTTGCCTTCCTGGATCAGGTCGAGGAACTGCAGGCCGCGGTTGGTGTACTTCTTGGCGATCGAGATCACCAGGCGCAGGTTGGCCTCGATCATCTCTTTCTTGGCGTCGCGCGAGTTGGACTCGCCTTCGTTCATGCGCTTGTTGATGTCCTTGAGCTGGGCCAGCGGCACCACCACGCGGGCCTGCAATTCGCCCAGCTTGGTCTGCAGTTCCTGGATGGGCGGCACGTTGCGGGCCATCACCACCGACCAGGGCTTGCCGGATGCGACCTGTTTTTCAACCCATTTCAGGTTCAGCAGGTTGGGCGGGAAATCCTTGATGAAGATTTCCTGGGGCATGCCGCATTTCTCGACGATGATGCGGCGCAGCTCGCGCTCTTTCTTGCGCACGTCCAGCACCTGGCCGCGCAGCATGTCGCAGAGCTTTTCAATGGTCTTGGCGGTGAAGCGCACCGTCATCAGCTCGTCGCTCAGGGCTTTTTGCGACTTCACGTAAGTGGGCGTGCCGTAGCCTTCCTTGTCGTAGGTCTTGTGGACCTTCTCGAACAGGGTGGCGATCTTGTCGAAGCGGCTGAGCGCTTCCTTCTTGAGTTCCTCGAGCTTTTTGGTCAGGGCCTTGGAGCCGCCCTTGCCGTCGTCGTCGTCTTCCTCGTCGAATTCGTCGAAGTCTTCCTCGGCCACGTAGTCGTCGGCCTCGTTGGGGTTGGAGAAGCCGTCGACCACGGTGGAGATGACGATCTTGCCTTCGCGGATTTCCTCGCCCAGGCGCATGATTTCAGCGATGGTGGCCGGGCTTTCCGAGATGGCTTCCATCATCTTCATGAGGCCGCCCTCGATGCGCTTGGCGATTTCGATTTCGCCTTCGCGCGTGAGCAGCTCGACCGTGCCCATTTCACGCATGTACATGCGGACCGGGTCGGTGGTGCGGCCGAATTCGCTGTCGACGGTGGACAGCGCGGCTTCGGCTTCTTCTTCGGCTTCCTCTTCGGTCGCGACGGTCGGGCCGGTGTTGTTCAGCAGCAGGGTTTCGGCGTCGGGCGCCTGCTCGTACACGGCCACGCCCATGTCGTTGAGCATGTTGACCACGACTTCCAGCGTTTCAGCGTCGACCAGCTTGTCGGGAAGGTGGTCGGAGATTTCGCCGTGCGTGAGGTAGCCGCGCGTCTTGCCGAGCTTGATCAGGGTCTTCAGGCGCAGGCGGCGCTTGAGCATGTCTTCTTCGGAGAGGACGGTCTCGTCCAGGCCGAATTCCTTCATCAGGGCGCGTTCCTTCGCCTTGCTGATCTTCATGCGCAGCGGCTTGACCTTCTCGGTCGTTTCCGCCACGGGTTCGCCGACCAGGTCGTCCTCAATGTCGGACAGGTCGAGGTCTTCGCCGTCCTTGGGCGCGGCGGTGGCGTTCTTGGGCTTGCGGCCGCGCTTGGCGCCGGTGGTGGCGGCAGGCGCGCTGCCGTCGGCTGCGGGGTTCTTGGGCGGGCGGCCGGGCTTCTTTTTCACGGGCACGTCGGCAGGGGCGGCGGCTAGGGGCTTGGATTCAGGGCTGGACTTGGTCGGCACGGCAGGAGCTTTCTTCAGGGGCAAATCGGAAACCACGGATTTCAYGGTTTTCAGGGGGGCTTTGCTCACCAGGGCATTGGGTTTGCTGGGTTTGACAGAGATGGCGGTTTTTCCCGGTTTTTCAACCTTGGCGCTTTTGGCGGCAGGTTTGGCGGCGGCTTTGGCTGCTGCTTTGACTGGAGGCTTGCCTGCGGGCCGGGCAGCGGCTTTGGGCGCTGTCTTGGCTTTGGGCTTGGCGGCGGCTTTGGGCTGCGCGCCTTGCGGCTTTTTGGACGTGCTCGGCTTTTTCGGCTTGGCAGTAGGCATGGGACCTCCAGTAATCGGGAAAATTGTTCTAAATATCTATCAGCTACCAGTAAACAAAAATGCGCCTTGGCGCCTATGCAAAGCACAGGCACGGTGACAAGGATTCAGGGTCAGGAACGGGAGAGCGGAAAAACAGGCCGGGCAGCGCCAGAGGCACGTTGCGGTTTATTTTTCCGGGCAAGCTGTTTGGGCGAACATTTGGTGTGCAGTCCTTGCGGAATTCCCTGGGGGAAGTGGCCGTCTCATCTGTGAGTTCCCCGAAGTTTCGGGGTGGCCGGGCCGGAGGTGCTGCTGTCGCGCTTGCCGTCGAAAATCGGATTATACCCTGTTGCCTGTTTTTTGGGCGGTTTTTTGCCCCCAAAAACAGGTATTTTCCCGGTGCTTGCGGGAGCCTAGCGGGCGGTGTCGGCCGGGGCTTTGAGGCTGGCGGCCAGTTCCATGTAGCGTTGGCGGGCGTCCGGGTCGGTGGCGGCCCGGGCGGCCAGCTCGCTCATTTCCTGCTGGCGGCGCAGGCGCAGCAGCTGGTCCAGGATGCTGCGGACCTCGGTCCAGTCGCTTTCTATGCCTTCAGGGATTTGCGCGATCTGCGTCGTGGCATGCCTTTCGTGGGCATGGCCGCGCAGGCCCTCGCGCAGGGCCGCCCAGGGCTGGGGCCCGTGTTCGTGAAGCTGGCTCTCCAGCCAGACGAACAGCGGGCCGTGGGGCTCAGGCAGCTCGACCAGCAGATGGTGTTCTTCGGTGCTGAGCCGGTCCCAGGTCTGGGCTTCGGTCAGCAGCAGCCTGAGCACGCGGTCTTCGCGGCTGGCCGGCAGGATGCGCCCGGCCACGCGGCGCGGCGCCCGGGCGCTGCCGCTGCGCTCGCCGAAGCTGCGCCCCGGGGCTGACGGGGGCGGGTAATAACCGGAGGGCTCGGAGGCGCTGTAGTCGCGCTCTTCGGGGTAATCGGGCGGGTAGCCCCCCGGGTCGGGCATGTCCGCGTGGTGTACGGGGGCGGGCGCGGCGTCGGGCCTGTGGCCCTTGCCGGATCCGCGCGGCCCGCCGCTGCTTTTGTTGCCCGACTTGTAGCCCGTGGCGGCCGGCTGCCACAGCTGCAGCAGCTCGCGGCTGTCGATCAGCACCTTGTCGGCGATCTCGGCCAGCAACTGGCGCTTGAGGGCGCCGTCGGGCATGAGGTTCCACAGCGGGCGGGCATTGCTGGCCATGTGGGCGCGGCCCTCGGCGGTGTCCAGGTCGCAGCCCTCGGCGGCGGCTTCGAGCAGGAAGCGGCTCAGCGGCACGGCCTTGCTGACATAGGCGGCAAAGCCTTCCTTGCCGTGCTCGCGGATGTAGCTGTCGGGGTCGTGCTCGGCCGGCAGGAACAGGAACTTGACGGTGCGCACGTCGGTGGCAAAGGGCAGGGCGGCATCCAGCGCCTTGCGGGCGGCGCGGCGGCCTGCGCCGTCGCCGTCAAAGCTGAAGACCACCGAATCGGTGAAGCGGAACAGCTTTTGCACATGGTCGGCGGTGCAGGCGGTGCCCAGCGTGGCCACCGCGTTGGCAAAACCCAGCTGGGCCAGGGCTACCACGTCCATATAGCCCTCGGTGACCAGCGCATAGCCGTGCTCGCGCAGGGCGCTGCGGGCCTCGAACAGGCCGTAGAGCTCGCGCCCCTTGCTGAAGACCGGGGTTTCCGGCGAATTGAGGTATTTGGGCTTGTCGTCGCCCAGCACGCGGCCGCCAAAGCCTATGCATTCGCCCTTGACGTTGCGGATGGGGAACATGACCCGGTCGCGAAAACGGTCATAGCGCTTCGCCTCACCGGCCTGGTTTTCCTCGCCGGGTTCGCCGGTGATGACCAGCCCGCTTTCGACCAGCAGCGGGTCGTTGTAGTCTGGAAACACGCTGGCCAGGCTGCGCCAGCCCTCGGGCGCGTAGCCCAGGCCGAAGGTCTTGGCGACTTCGCCCGAGACGCCGCGACCCTTGAAGTAGTCGATGGCGCGCTCGGAGTTGCGCAGGGCCTTGATGTAGGCGACGCCGGCTTTTTCGAGCACGCTGGTGAGGGTGGCCTGCTGTTCGCGCATCTGCGCGGCCCGGGCGCGGTCCTGCGGCGAGACGTCGTCTTCGGGGACCTGCAGGCCGTATTGCTGGGCCAGGTCTTTCACGGCCTCGACGAAGTTCATGCCGCCGTGCTCCATCAGGAAGCTGATGGCGTTGCCGTTCTTGCCGCAGCCGAAGCAGTGGTAGAACTGCTTGGAGGGGCTGACACTGAAGGAGGGCGATTTTTCGCCGTGGAAAGGGCACAGGCCCATGAAGTTGGCGCCGCCCTTTTTGAGCTGCACGTAGCGGCCCACGATGTCCACCACGTCGGCGCGCGCGAGCAGTTCCTGGATGAATGTTTGTGGGATGGCCATGGGGGAGAGGGGGGTCAATTTAGCACACGCGTCCCGGCCCCCGGGAAGGGCGGTCCCTACGTCCTTGAGGGGAATGGGCGCTGGGCTGACACGCATTGGCGGCATCCGGCGGCAGCGGGAGCGCCCCGGCGCCTCCCACAATGGACTTTTCCCTGCCGCCCCGGGAGCGGGGCCATTCCAGACGCTTTCCCCCAACCTTGCCTATGTTGCCGGCCATCCCGGTGCCTTCGCGCTGCGGGTGCTCAAGGGTTTTCGCGCCAACCAGGGCTTGCTGCTGGCGGGGGCCGTGGCCTATTACGCGCTGCTGTCCGTCGTTCCGCTGCTGATCCTGGTGGCGATCGCGCTGTCGCATGTGGTGGACCAGCAGACCTTGCTGCAGGCGCTGGGCCGCTACATCGGCTGGCTCGCCCCAGGCCAGGGCGGCTACATCACGGCCGAACTGGCCTACTTCCTGGCGCACCGGGAGGTGCTGGGCTGGGTCTTGCTGGCCACCATGCTGTTTTTCAGTTCGCTGGCCTTCACGGTGCTGGAGAACGCGATGTCGGTGATCTTCCTGCACCGCGTGGCGATCCGCCGCCGCCATCTGCTGGTGTCGGCCATCCTGCCTTATTGCTACATCCTGTTTGTGGGCCTGGGCTTGCTGCTGGTGACGCTGGTGTCGGGAAGCCTGCAGGCGCTGGGCGAAAAAAGCCTGGACTTCCTGGGCTGGGAATGGTCGCTCAGCGGTTTTTCCGGCGTGCTGCTGTATTTGCTGRGCCTGATGGGTGAGGTGCTGCTGCTCACGTCGCTGTACATGGTGATGCCGGTGGGCCGGCTGCAATGGCGGCACGCGCTGCTGGGCGGGGCCACCGCCGCGCTGCTGTGGGAACTGACGCGCCGCCYTCTGGTGTGGTACTTCTCCACGCTGTCGCAGGTCGGCCTGGTGTACGRCTCGCTGACCACCGCCATCGTGGTGCTGCTGAGCCTGGAGGTCGCGGCCGCCTTGCTGCTGCTGGGCGCGCAGGTGATCTCGGAGTACGAGCGCCTGGGCACGGCCCGGCAGGACCAGCCTGCCAGGCCGATGCGCCTGGATTAATCGCCCAGCACAAGTCCCTCGCGCCGCGGATCGGCGCCGCCGAAGAAGCCCTCGGGCGTTTTCTGGATGGCCTGCAGGCCGCTGGTCATGGTCTGCTCGCGCACCTCGGCGCCGCGGCTGCGCAGCGCCTCGACGGTGGCCGGCGAGAAACGTTTTTCTTCCAGGATGCTGGGGCCGTTGAGCGAGCCGAAGTTGGGCAGGTCGATGGCCTGCTGGGCGTTCAGGCCCCAGTTCAGCGTGCCGTAAAGCGTCTTGGCCGTGAAGTGGATGATGAGCGCGCCGCCGGGGCTGCCGCCGCTCATGACGAGCTGGCCCGAGTTCTTGTCGAACACCAGTGTGGGCGCCATGGACGAGCGCGGGCGCTTGCCGGGCTGCACGCGGTTGGCCACGGGCTTGCCTTCGGCGTCCGCCGGCGCGAAGCTGAAGTCGGTGAGCTCGTTGTTGAGCAAAAAGCCGCCGGCCTTGCCGGTGCCGCCGTCGGTCATCAGGCGCGAACCGAACTGGTCCTCAATCGTGGTCGTCATGGCGATCGCGTTGCCGTAGCCGTCGACGATGCTGATGTGCGAGGTGCCGTACTCGGGCTGGTCGGGCATGGGCGCGTAAGCCGTCTTGACGGCGCCCGGCGCACCGGGTTTGGCGGTCTTCATGCTGGGGCCGGTGGGCTGTATCAGTTTGGCGCGCTCGCTCAGGTAGGCCGGGGCCAGCAGGCTCATCCAGCTGCCGCCGGGCGGCTGCACGAAGTCGGGGTCGCCCAGGTACTGGCCGCGGTCGGCGAAGGCCAGGCGTGAGGCCTCGGTGTACAGGTGCAGCCAGTCGGCCGAGGGAGTGGGCGAGACCGTGCCGGGAAGGCCGCCGGTGCCGGTGACCAGGCCCAGGGTGCTGGCCGGCGTGTTGTTCAGGATGCCGAGGATCTGCCCGACGGCAATCGCGCCCGAGCTGGGCGGCGGCATGCCGYACAGGCGGTAGGCCTTGCCGGCGGCGCTGTAATCGCTGCAGATCGGATCGCGCTTTTTGGGCTGGTAGCCGGCCAGGTCGGCCAGGGCCAGCTTGCCGGGGTTGGTGGCGTGGCCTTGCACCTTGGCGACGATGGCCTGCGCGACCTGGCCTTCGAGCAGCGCGCTCGATCCGCCGGCCGCGATCCGGCGCAGCACCTCGGCCAAGGCCGGGTTGCGCAGGGTCGCGCCCACGTCCACAGGGCTGCCGTCAGGCTTGTAGAAGTAGGCGGCGGCCGTCGCGTCTTTTTTCAGGTGCACTTCGCCCTTGAGCAGGGTGTTCAGGCGCGGGCTGACCTTGAAGCCGCCTTCGGCCAGCTGGATGGCCGGCGCGAACAGCTGGGCCCAAGGAAGCCGGCCGTACTGCTTGTGCGCCATCTCCAGCATGCGCACCGTGCCGGGGGTGCCGACGGAGCGGCCGCCGACCACGCCGTCGTAGAAAGCCATGGGCTTGCCGTCGGCGCCGATAAAGAGTTTCTCATCGGCGGCGGCGGGCGCGGTTTCGCGGCCGTCGAAGGCCTCGACCTTGCCGCCGCTGGCGTGCAGCAGGAACGCACCGCCGCCTATGCCGCTGGACTGCGGCTCCACCAGTGTGAGCACCATCTGCACGGCAATCGCCGCGTCCACCGCCGAGCCGCCGGCCTTGAGCACCTGGTAGCCGGCATCGGTGGCCAGCGGGTTGGCGGCGGCCACGGCGAACTTCTTCGTGGCCCAGCCCGGCTTGGGCGTGAAGCCCGAAGAACCTTCGGGCTGCATGTACTTGGCGCCGCGCGCGGCTTCGTCGGCCGGGACCTGGTAGGTGAAGGAGGAGGGGCTGCTGGCGCAGGCGGCCAGCAGCGCGGTCGCCGCCAGCGCCGGGAAGGCGTGTCTCATGGGATATCCTTGAATGTAGTTGTTGCTTGTCGCGGGGCCTGGGAACATCTCCTGCCCGCTGGCAAATATATCGAGCGGCCCCGCGCCCCACAATGGCGTTTCGGAGAAATCAGTCTTCCATGGAATTTGACAATCTCGATGCCCTGCGTGTGCTGCTGGCCACCGCGGAGACCGGCAGCCTCACGGGTGCGGGCAAGCGCTGCCGGCTTTCTACGGCCGCTGTCAGCGCGGCGATCAAGCGGCTGGAAACCTCATTGGGTGTGCGGCTGTTCGAACGCACCACGCGTGCCGTGCGGCCCACGGCCGAAGGCGCGGTCATGGTCGACCATGCGCGCCGCGCGCTCKAACTGGTGTCCGAAGGCCAGGCCAAGGTGCGCGCCGGCACTTTCGGCCTCACGGGCAGCATACGCATTACCGCCACGGCCATGCTGGCGCGCGAGATGCTCGCCTACTGGCTGGCGGAATTCGCCACCCTCCATCCTGGCATCGAGATCGACCTGCAGATCAGCGATGTGCGCGTGGACCTGGTGCGCGAAGGCATAGACGTGGCCCTGCGCAACGGGCCGCTGATGGATTCGACCCATTCGGCGCGCCTGCTGGCGCCGGCGCGGCGCGTGGCCTGCGCCAGCCCCGAGTACCTCGCGCGCCGCGGGACACCGCAGCAGCCCTGCGAGCTCGCGCAGCACGACTGCCTGGTCTGCCATGTGCGCGAGCGCCGGCAGGACCAGTGGCAGTTCGAATTGCAAGGGGAGGCCAGCGCGCCTTTCCAGGTTCGCGTGGCCGGGCCGCTGGCCTGCAACGACGCCTCGATCGCGCTGCAGTGGGCGCTGGAAGGGCGGGGCATCGTCTACCAGTCCGAGATCGACCTGATGGCCTCGCTGGCCGGCGGCAAGCTGGTGCGCCTGTTCGCGGGCCACCTGGGAGAGCCGGCGCCGCTCTACGCCGTGGTGCCGAGCCGGCGCTATGTGCCGGCCCGCGTCAACGAGGTGATAGACCGGCTGTCGGCGCTGCTGACCGACAGGCTGGCCGAGCTGCACCCGGCGTCACCCTGAATCGGCCAGTCGCGAAACTCAGCGTGGCGCGAGGCGGATGGCCCCGTCCAGGCGAATCACTTCGCCGTTGAGCATGTCGTTTTCGATGATGTGTTTGGCCAGCCGCGCGTAATCCTGCGGCGTGCCCAGGCGGGACGGGAAGGGAACGCCGGCGGCCAGCGAATCCTGCACTTCCTGCGGCATGCCGAAGAGCATGGGCGTGCCGAAGATGCCGGGCGCAATCGTCATGTTGCGGATGCCGTTGCGCGCCAGGTCGCGGGCAATCGGCAGGGTCATGCCGACGATGCCGCCCTTGGAGGCGCTGTACGCGGCCTGGCCGATCTGACCGTCGTAGGCCGCCACGGAGGCGGTGGAAATCAGCACGCCGCGCTCGCCGGTGGCTTCGGGCTCGTTCTTGCACATGGCATCGGCCGCCAGGCGGATCATGTTGAAGCTGCCGACCAGGTTGACGGTGATGGCCTTGCTGAACACGGCCAGGCTGTGCGCGCCGTTCTTGCCCACGGTTTTTTCGGCGGGCGCGATGCCGGCGCAGTTCACCAGGCCCATCAGCTTGCCCATGGCGACCGCCTTGGCCACCACGGCCTGGCCGTCGGCTTCCTGGCTCACGTCGCATTTGACGAAGGCGGCCTTGTCGGCGCCCAGCTCTTTGGCGATGGCTTCGCCCTTGTCGGCCTGCATGTCGGCGATGACGACCTTGGCGCCGTTGGCCACCAGCATGCGTGCCGTGCCTTCACCCAGGCCCGATGCGCCGCCGGTGACGATAAATACTTTGCCTGCGATATCCATGGTGTTCCTTGATGAAAGAGTGGGAGATTTAACGGGGGTTTGTGCGAACGCCGGGGCCCGCGCACAAGTCCGGGCGACATGACGTTAACGTAAACGTCAATTATGGCGCATGAAAAAAGCCCGGCGCCTGTCGGCGGCCGGGCTTTCGCAAAAAGAAAGGCGCTGGCTTACTTGTAGCCGACGCGGTCCAGCATCTGCTGCACCTTGAGCTGGTTGTTTCCCACGGCGCTGATCGGGATGGTTTCGGACTTGAAGCTGCCGTTGCCCGAAGGGCTCATGGCCTTGAGCGCCGGGTTGCTGACGCCCAGGCCCGGCACCGCGGCCCACTCGTTGTTGCCGTTGGCGAAGTACTCCTGCGCGCTCGGGCTGGCCAGGTATTCCATGAACTTGACGGCGTTGGCCGTGTTCTTGGCGTTCTTGGCGACGGCCGCGCCGGCGATGTTCACATGCGTGCCCCAGCTGTCCTGGTTGGGGAAGACCACGCCGACGCGGTCGGCCACCACTTTGTCATCCGGCGCGTTGGAGCGCATGATGCGCGCCAGATAGTAGGTGTTGGTCAGTGCGATGCCGCATTCGCCGCTGGCCACGGCCTTGATCTGGTCGCTGTCGCCGCCCTTGGGGTCGCGCGCCATGTTGGCCACCAGGCCTTTGAGCCATTGTTCGGCCTTGGCTTCGCCGATGTGCTCGGTCACGGCGCCGAAGAGCGAGAGGTTGTAGGGGTGGGCGCCCGAACGGGTGCACAGCAGGCCCTTGTTTTTCGGGTCGGCCAGCTTTTCGTAGGTGTCCACGTCGGCCTTTTTGACCTTCAGTTTGTCGAACACCACGACGCGGGCACGGGTGGAGAAGCCGAACCAGGTCGTGCCTTCGGCGCTTTCCTTGGCGCGCAGCTTGGCGGGAATGGCGGCTTCGAGGGCCGGCGATTTGATGGGTTTGAACAGGCCGTCCGCGTCGCCTTTCCAGAGGCGGGCCGCGTCGACCAGCAGGATCACGTCGGCGGGGGAGGCGGCGCCTTCAGCCTTCAGGCGTGCCAGGATGCCGGCGTCGTCGGCGTCCACGCGGTTGACCTTGATGCCGGTGGCCTTGGTGAAGTCGCTGTAGAGCTTTTCATCGGTCTGGTAATGGCGGGCAGAATACAAGTTGACCACCTGCTCTTGCGCTGATGCAAAACCTGCCAGCAACAGCAGCGACGAGAGAACTACCTTCTTGTACATAACTTTCCACTTTCTGACAGCTAATTTTTAAAGCCCGGCCATGATAAAGCAAATAAGAATCATTCTTGCCAGAGTCCCTACGTCACACAAGCTTTCGCGCGCGCCGGGATGGGGGCCGGGCGCCTGTCTTGCCCTGACGGTGATGCTGCTGGCCGGTTGCGGCACGCTGCCGACCGGCCCCGGTGCCCCTGTGTTGCCGCCGCCGGCCGAGGCCGCCAGAAAGCCGGTGCGCATAGGGCTGGCGCTGGGTGGGGGCGCGGCGCGCGGCTTTGCCCATGTGGGTGTGATCGCGGTGCTGGAAGAAGCCGGGCTCAAGCCGCAACTGGTGGTCGGCACTTCGGCCGGAAGCCTGGTGGCGGCGCTCTATGCCAGCGGCAAGACCAGCGCGCAGCTGCAGCAGACCGCGCTCAACATGGAAGAGGTTGCCATCACCGACTGGATGCTGCCCATCTTCGGGCGTGGCATGTTCCGTGGCGACGCACTGGCCCGTTATGTCAACGACCTGGTGGCCAACCGCACGATGGAACACATGGCGATTCCACTGGGCATCGTCGCCACCGACCTCAACAGTGGCCAGGCCGTGCTGTTCCAGCGCGGCGATACCGGCACGGCGGTGCGGGCATCCAGCGCGGTGCCGGYGGTGTTCCTGCCGGTGAAGATCAGCGGGCGCGAGTATGTGGATGGCGGGCTGGTCTCGCCGGTGCCGGTGCGATTTGCGCGGCAGATGGGCGCCGACATCGTGGTCGCGGTCGACATCTCCAGCCCGCCGGAAAACAATCCGGCCGGCGACACGCTGCAAATCCTGCTGCAGACCTTTGCCATCATGGGCAAAAGCATCAACCAGTACGAACTCAAGGATGCCGACGTCGTCGTGCGCCCCTCGCTCACCGGCCTCAAAAGCGCGGACTTCTCCGCGCGGCAGCGTGCCATTGATGCGGGCCGGGCTGCCATGCTGGCGGCGTTGCCGCAGCTCAAGGCTAAGCTCGAGGCTGCGGCGCTCGTTGCGCACAAGTAGCGGCCGCCGCCGCAAGCTAATTGCGCGCAAAAAAAAGCCCAATCTTGCGATCGGGCTTTAAGGGGTCCGTGAAAATGAATTTCGGAAGGGACCCGAGGAGACAACTGGCTTGAAATCCTGTTCAGTCAAACGGGATCTGCGAAACAGGCTCCATGAATGTGAGCGCGTAAAGCGCCATGATCAACGTTTTTTGGCGGTGGTCGTCTTGGTGGCGTTCACGGCCGAGGCAGCCACCGTGTTGAAGTTGGCTTCAGCGATGTCGCTGGCTTGCTTGACGGCTTTCTGGACCGACTCGAAAGCGTTGTTGGCTGCGGCGACGGCGCTCTTCAGGACAGCCACGGCGGTTTCGGAACCGGCCGGTGCGTTCTTGGCGGCGTTGTCGACCAGGCCGACGAATTTCTTCTGTGCATCAGCGGCCTGGCCTTCGAAGGTCTTGCCCAGTTCAGCGCCGGCGGCCGAAGCGATGTCATAGAGGTGGCGGCTGTAGGCGGCGGTCTTTTCAGCCAGGGGCTGGACCAGGCCGGCTTGCAGGGCCATCAGTTCTTGCGCGTCTTTCACACCCATCACGGCTTGCGTGTGGTTGGCGGTTTCAGCCAGGGCAGCCTTGGTGGCTTGCACGTTCAGCTCGACCAGCTTTTCAACGCCTTCGAAGGCTTTGTGGGTCAGGCCAAACAGGGTTTCGATGTTGGCTTTGTGGGAAGCGAGGACTTGTTCAGCGGTCAACATAATGAATCTCCAAATAGGTTTAGGTTTAGGTGAGGACAGTAGTTGCTTTGCGCTGAATTGCTGCACTGCAACATAAGCCCAAGTATAGGGAATGGCTGCACCATTGCAAGTATTTTATGTTGCAGTGCACCAATTTAGAGGTCACCCCCTAGGTAACGGTCTGAAACAGCACCAGAAAGTACCTTAAAAGAATTACTTTTCCCACCCGTATGCATCCATTTTGCTGAGTACCGCGCTCGGGCCACAATGGCTCCAATCCAGATCGCCACGCGCTCCTCACCTTGCAAGCCTTCTACGCCGACAACTTCGTTTTGCCGCTGCCGCCCGGCCACCGTTTCCCGATGGCGAAATACCGTTTGCTGCGCGATCGCCTGGTGAATGAACGTCCTCAGGTGCGCATGGCACAGGCGCCGGCCGCGACGGATGGTGAACTGGCATTGGTCCACACGCCGGACTACATCGCCGATATCAGCCATGGAACCCTGCCTGCTGCTGCCCAGCGCGAGATCGGTTTTCCCTGGAGCCCGGGCATGGCCGAACGCGCGCGCCGTTCGGCCGGTGCCACCGTCGCGGCGGCTCGCGTGGCCATCGGTTCGCCCGGCCGGCCGGGGGAGGGTATCGCCGCCAACCTTGCCGGCGGCACGCACCATTCCTATGCGCACAAGGGCGGAGGCTTTTGTGTGTTCAACGATGCGGCCGTAGCCGCCAGGCTGATGCAGGCGGAGTGGGCGCGGCAGCACCGCCACCCGCGCAAGCCGCTGCAGGTCGCCATCATCGACCTCGACGTGCACCAGGGCAACGGCACGGCCAGCATCTTCGCCGGCGACGCCAGCGTCTTCACGCTGTCGCTGCATGGGCAAAAAAACTTCCCGTTCCGCAAGGAGGCCAGCGACCTCGACGTGGACCTGCCCGACGGCTGCGGCGACGCGGCCTACCTGCAGGCGCTGGAGCAAGCGCTGGACGAACTGGAGCGGCGCTTCGAGCCCGGCCTGATCCTCTTCCTGGCCGGCGCCGACCCATACGAAGGCGACCGGCTGGGCCGCCTGGCTTTGAGCTTCGACGGCCTGGAGGCGCGCGACCGACGCGTCTTCGACTGGGCCTGGCAGCGCCGCGTCCCGCTGGCGTTTGCCATGGCGGGCGGCTACGGCGTCAACATCGACGAGACTGTGCAGGTGCAGAT
>NZ_JBFUBY010000090.1:0-32862 GCF_056405515.1 Polaromonas sp. P1_G2 | reverse complement strand
ACGTTAAAACCCAACTGGGCGGCGCGAATGGCGGCAATGTAGCCGCCGGGGCCGCCGCCGATGACGATGACGTCGAATTGTTTAGTACTCATCAATATTCTCACTTCACTTTACGAAATGCCGGACTGTGTATGCCGGCAGGTGAACCAAAAGCAAACAAATAACCTGACTCGCTGACCGTCGGATGCCATGAAGAGCCATTCTCCCGAAACTTAAGCGCTACCTTGGTCGGCACGCGGCATAACATCGGCATGGGCCAGCCTTCACGGATACACCGGATCGAATCTAGCGGCATGTTGTCGCTGAACAGGTGCCCCACATCCTCTCGACTCATTTCGCGCCAGGTTTGGGAGACCACCACATCATCGGGTGCGCTCCCTACAGCTCTTACAGTCCACTGCCCCTGCCCTGCGTCGGAAATGGTCAGCCGCTTTATATCGGTGAGAAGGTAACCCTTGGTAGGTAYTTCCTCAAACTCGCCCGCAAAACCATCCTCAGTGCGAACCGACGCACAGCCTGCAGCCAGGCAAGCAGCAAGAATTGCCAGGATGACGCGCGCGGAAAACCCTCCTGACGCGCCTTCACTGGCTTTCTCCTGTTTCATCAGATATCAAACAGCAGGCGGGCCGGATCTTCCAGCGCTTCCTTCATGGCCACCAGGCCCAGCACGGCTTCGCGGCCGTCGACGATGCGGTGGTCGTAGCTCATGGCGAGGTAGTTCATCGGGCGCACCACGATCTGGCCGTTTTCGACGACGGCGCGATCCTTGGTGGCGTGCACGCCCAGGATCGCGGACTGCGGCGGGTTGATGATGGGGGTGGACAGCATGGAGCCGAACACACCGCCGTTGGAGATCGAGAAGGTGCCGCCGCTCATTTCTTCAATGCCCAGCTTGCCGTCGCGCGCCTTGGCGCCGTATTCGGCGATCTTCTTTTCGATGTCGGCAAAGCTCATCTGGTCGGCATTGCGCAGGATGGGCACCACCAGGCCGCGCGGCGAACCGACGGCAATACCGATGTCGAAATAGCCGTGGTAGACGATGTCATTGCCGTCGACCGAAGCGTTGAGCACCGGGTACTTCTTCAGCGCATGCACAGCCGCCTTGACGAAGAAGCTCATGAAGCCGATCTTCACGCCGTGTTCTTTTTCGAACTTTTCCTGGAAGCGCTTGCGCATTTCCATGACCGGGGCCATGTTGACTTCGTTGAAGGTGGTCAGGATGGCGTTGGTGGCCTGCGATTGCAGCAGGCGCTCGGCGATACGCGCGCGCAGGCGGCTCATGGGCACGCGCTGCTCGGGGCGCTCGCCCAGGTCGGCGGGCTTGGCCGAGGGTGCAACCTGCGGCAGGGCCGTGGTAGGCGCACCCGTGGGGATGGCCGCAGCGGCAGGCTTGGCGCCGCCGGCGGTCGCGCCGAGGACGTCGCCCTTGGTGACGCGGCCGTCCTTGCCGGTGCCGGGCACGGAGCCGGCAGCCAGGTTGTTGTCGGCCATCAGCTTGGCGGCGGCGGGCATGGGAACGCCGGCCATGGAGCCACCCGCAGCAGCAGCAGCGGGAGCGGCGGCCGGGGCCGGCGCAGAGGCTGCCGCGGCAGCCGGTGCGGCTGCAGCAACGGCCGCAGGCGCGGCGGCGCCCGCCTTGCCTTCGGTGTCGATACGGGCGATCACCTGGTCGGACACCACCGTGCCGCCGTCGGCGACCACCAGTTCGGTCAGTACGCCGGCCGAAGGCGCGGGCACTTCGAGCACGACCTTGTCGGTTTCGATCTCGATCAGGATTTCATCCACGGCGATTGCTTCACCGACTTTTTTCTTCCACTGCAGCATGGTGGCCTCGGCCACGGACTCGGACAGCTGGGGGACTTTGACTTCTACGATAGCCATGTTGTTTCTTTCGTGTGCGTTCTAGTGTTCTGTGTTGCGGGAAGGCCGGCCTTACTTGGACAGCACAAAGCCCTTGAGCTTGCCGAAGGCGCCCTCCACCAGCGCTTTTTGCTGTTCCTGGTGCAGGTGCGAGTAACCCGCTGCCGGCGAAGCCGAGGCGGCACGGCCCGAGTAGCCCAGCTTCTGGCCGTCGAGCATGTTTTCGTGGATGTAGTGCTGCACGAAGAACCAGGCGCCCTGGTTTTGCGGCTCGTCCTGGCACCACACGATGTCGGTGGCGTTCGGATAGCGTTTCAGCTCGGTGGCGAAGGCTTTGTGCGGGAAGGGATAGAGCTGCTCAACGCGCAGGATGGCCGTATCGTCAGCGCCCTTTTCCTCGCGCTTCTTGGCCAGGTCGTAGTAAACCTTGCCCGAGCAGGCGATGATGCGCTTGACCTTGTCGGCCTTTTTGTTGATCTCTTCCTTGTTCTCGGGAATCACCGTCTGGAAGCTGCCCTTGGTGAACTCGCTCAAGGGGGATGCAGCATCCTTGGCGCGCAGCAGCGACTTGGGCGTCATGATGACCAGCGGCTTGCGCAGGTTGCGCACCATCTGGCGGCGCAGCACGTGGAAGATCTGGCTGGCCGTGGTGGGCTGCACCACCTGCATGTTGGTGTCGGCCGACAACTGCATGAAGCGCTCCAGGCGAGCCGAGCTGTGCTCGGGGCCCTGGCCTTCGTAGCCGTGCGGCAGCATCAGCGTGATGCCGTTGACGCGGCCCCACTTCACTTCACCGGAGGCGATGAACTGGTCGAWCACSACCTGCGCGCCGTTGGCGAAGTCGCCGAACTGCGCTTCCCAGATCACCAGCGTGTTGGGGTCGTTGGAGGCGTAGCCGTATTCGAACGCCAGCACCGCCTCTTCGGACAGGATGGAGTCGATGACAACGAACGGGGCTTGGTTGTCGGCCACGTTCTGCAGGGGCACGKAGGTGCCGGTGTCGAACTTTTCRCGRTTCTGGTCRTGAATGACGGCRTGGCGGTGCGTGAAGGTGCCGCGGCCGCAGTCTTCGCCCGACAGGCGCACCGGGTAGCCGCTGGCCACGAGCGAGGCGAAAGCCATGTGCTCGCCCATGCCCCAATCCACAGGGATGTCGCCGCGGCCCATGGCGGCGCGGTCGTCGTATACCTTCTTGACCAGCTGGTGCGGCGCCACGGTGCCGGGGATGGCAGTGATCTTGTCGGCCAGGCGCTTCCACTCGGCCATGGGGATGGCGGTGTCGCCCGCGTCGGTCCACTTCTTGCCGAGGTACGGCGTCCAGTCGACCGCGTACTTGCTCTTGAAGTTGGTCAGCACCGGGTCGAATGTGCTCTTGCCGGCATCCAGCGCCGCGCGCGTGGCCTTGACCAGGTCGTCGCCCAGCGTGTCGCCCATGCCTTGGGCCGTGAGCTTGTCGGCATACAGCCTGCGCGTGCCGGGGTGCTGCGCGATCTTTTTGTACATCAAAGGCTGGGTCAGCGCGGGCGTGTCCTGCTCGTTGTGGCCCAGTTTGCGGAAGCAGATGATGTCGACCACGACGTCCTTCTGGAACTCCATGCGGAATTCAAGCGCGAGCTGGGTGGCCAGCACGACGGCTTCGGGATCGTCGCCGTTGACGTGCAGCACCGGCGCTTCAATCATCTTGACGACGTCGGAGCAGTACAGCGTCGAGCGGCTGTCGCGCGGGTCGCTGGTGGTGAAACCGATCTGGTTGTTGATCACGATGTGCACCGTGCCGCCCGTGAAGTAACCGCGGGTTTCGGCCAGCGCCAGCGTTTCCATGACCACGCCCTGGCCTGCGAAAGCCGCGTCGCCGTGCACCAGCACCGGCAGCACCTGCAGGCCCTTGGGGTCGGCGCGGCGGTCCATGCGGGCGCGCACCGAGCCTTCGACCACGGGGTTGACGATTTCCAGGTGCGAAGGGTTGAAAGCCAGCGTCAGGTGGACCGGGCCGCCGGGGGTGGTCACGTCGGAGCTGAAACCCTGGTGGTATTTGACGTCGCCGCTGGGCAGGTCTTCGGGGGCGGTGTGGTCGAACTCGGCGAACAGGTCGGCCGGGACTTTGCCCAGGGAATTGACCAGCACGTTGAGGCGGCCGCGGTGGGCCATGCCGATCACGATTTCCTGCACGCCCTTGATGCCGCCCGACTGGATCAGCTCATCCATGCTGGCGATGAAGCTTTCGCCGCCTTCGAGCGAGAAGCGCTTCTGGCCGACGTACTTGGTGTGAAGGAAGCGCTCCAGGCCTTCGGCGGCCGTCAGGCGGTCCAGGATATGGAGCTTCTTTTCCTTGGCGAAATTGGGCTTGCTGCGAATCGATTCGAGCTTTTGCTGCCACCAGCGCTTGTGGTTCTGGTCGGTGGCGTACATGTACTCGGCGCCGATGGTGCCGCAATAGGTCTCGCGCAGCGCGTTCATGAGCTCGCGCAGGCTCATGGTGTCTTTGCCGAAGAACGTGTTGCTGGTGTTGAACACGGTTTCCTGGTCGGCGTCGCTGAAGCCGTAGAACGACGGCTCCAGTTCGGGAATCTTGTCGCGCTCGGCGCGCTTGAGCGGGTCCAGGTCGGCCCAGCGTGCGCCGACGTTGCGGTAGGCGGCGATCAGTTGCTGGACGGCGGTGCGCTTGCGGCCCATTTCGGAGTCRGCGCCGCTGGCCACGACAACCTTGGTCTGGCCTTGTTTGGCGCGTTCGGCGAAGGCGTTGACGACCGGCAGGTGCGGAACGTCCTTGGCATTGCTGCCGTCGACGGCGGGAACGTGCTGGAGTGCGTCGAAATACTCGCGCCAGTTGTCAGGCACGCTGCCGGGGTTGGCGAGGTAGTTTTCGTACATCTCTTCGACATAGGGCGCATTGCCGCCGAAGAGATAGGTGTTGCCTTGATAGGCAGAATAGACGGACGATGCCGTCGGGTTGGAACTCATTACGCTGACCTCCGTTTCCCTTTGGGAAACATTAGCTGGCCACAACAGGATATGGCTGGTTGATTAACCTTCCGCAACACGGCTGGACCGATTAGCGGATGCGACTGTGGCAGGAAGGGCCTTCAGAAACAACCCAGATTGTGCCACCGAACTGTGACAGCCGAAAGACCATGCCATGCCCATTTCGAATAGGTCATGTCTTTTACATGGCTCACATACCTTYACATGCCCGGCCTTGACAGCTGTTTGACAGATTGGGGCGAAAGCTCAGGCGGCAAGGCCCGGGTTGCCGGCCACGCCCACCAGCTTGGGCGTATTGGGTTTGACGGGCTTGATGACCTTCTGCGTCTTGAGGTAGCTTTCCACCACCTCCCAGACCGGCGGGCCGGCGTTTTTGCTGGCTTCGGCCACCGGCGCCCAGCCGGCCACCTTGTAAGTCTTGCCGGCCTCAATCAGCTTGCCGCCCAGGCGCATGTCCTGGATGCGTTCGCCCATTTTTGCGCCGGGCTCGCAGGTGTAGGTGAGGCCGCCCACGCGCACCATGTCGCCGCCCTGCTGGTAATACGGGTCGGGATTGAAGAGGTTGTCGCCCACGTCTTCCAGGATGGTCTTGATCATGTCGCCGCGCATGTCGGTCAGCGTGGTCCAGGGATAGCTGATGGCGGTCTGGTCCATCACATGCTCGCGCGTGATGGCCTGGCCGGGCAGCAGCGAGGTGCCCCAACGGAACCCCGGCGAGAACGCGATGTCGGCGCCGCGCACCTTCATGAGCGCGTCGAGGATGAGCTGGTCGAAGCTGCCGTTGAAATTGCCGCGGCGGTACAGCGTGCCTTCGGTCACCGCCAGTTTTTCATCGAGTTTGGCGGTGTAAGGCGCCCTCACCTTCGCGATCAATTCGTTCATGGCCGCATCGGCCGGCAACAGATTGGCGAAGACCGGCAGCAGCCGGTAGTTGAAGCCGGCCACCTTGCCGCCCTTGACGTCGAGGTCCAGCACGCCGAGGAACTTGCCGTTGCTGCCGGCATTGGTCACGATGGTCTGGCCGCCGGGGTTTTTGACGATGACGGGCACCGGCACGCCGTCATGGGTGTGGCCGCCCAGGATCGCATCGATGCCGGTGACGCGCGAGGCCATCTTCAGGTCCACGTCCATGCCGTTGTGGCTCAGCAGCACCACGGCCTGGGCACCCTTGGCGCGCGCCTCGTTCACGGTTTCCTGCATCTCGCTTTCGCGGATGCCGAAAGTCCAGCTGGGCGTGAGCCAGGCCGGGTTGGCGATCGGCGTGTAGGGAAAGGCCTGGCCGACGATGGCCACCGGCACGCCGTTCATTTCCTTGATCACATAAGGCTTGAACACCGGGTCGCCGAAGTCGCTGGTCTTGACGTTCTGGGCAATGAAATCGATCTTGCCGGCGAAGTCCTGCTCGACGATCTTCTTGATGCGCTCCTCGCCGTAGGTGAAATCCCAGTGGCCCGTCATCACGTCCACGCCCAGCAGTTTGGCCGCATCGACCATGTCCTGGCCTTGCGTCCAGAGCGCCGTGGCGCTGCCCTGCCAGGTGTCGCCGCCGTCCAGCAGCAAGGCGCCGGGGCGGCCGCCCTTGAGCTGCTTCACCAGCGTGGCGAGATGGGCGAAGCCGCCCACCTTGCCGTACTGGCGGGCCGCCCGCTCGAAGTCGAGGAAAGTCAGCGCATGGGCTTCGGGCGTGCCCGACTTCAGGCTGGCCGCCTTGAGCAGGTGTTCACCGACCAGGTGCGGCGCCTGCCCGCGCATGGCGCCCACGCCCAGGTTGACGGAAGGCTCGCGGAAATAAGTCGGCAGCAGCTGGGCATGGCAGTCGGTCATGTGCAGCAGGTGCACATTGCCGCTGCGCGGCAGCTCGTACAGGCCGGCGGCCTGGGCCGCACCGGCCTCACGCTGCAGGGGAAAACCGGCGGCCAGGGCGGCGGCCATGACACTTGCGAACTCGCGGCGGGAGAGATTCATGGCGTTGGACATCCTGCCCGGCGCGCCAGGCATGTTTTCAGGTTGCAATCGATCCGGGCGCCGGAGCGCGGCGGGTTACTTGTTGACGGGCGAGTTCGGGTCGAGCAGCAGCGCCATCACGTCGCGGATCTGCTGCTCATTCAGGATGGACGCGTGGCCGAACCTGGGCATGTCGGAACAAGCGTTGTAGGCCTTGGCGTTCCACAGCTTGCCCCAGGTGTAGTCGACGATGGGCTTGCTCTCGGGCGAAGCGGGATTGCTCACGCCGCGCAACTTGCCGTAGTTGTAGAGGCTGGGGCCTATCGAGCCGAAGGACAGCTCGGCTTTGCTGATCTGGTGGCAGTTGTAGCAGCTGCCGCCGTTGGCTTCGCCGGGCTTGTCGCTCCAGGTCAGGCCGCGGCCGTTCTGCGCGATTTTTTCGCCTTCGCTCCAGTTGCCGAGGTACTTGCCGTCCGAAGGCAGTTTCACGGTCTGCAGGTTGGCCTCTTCAATCGATTTGGCGAGTTTTTCGTCCAGCGGCTTGCCGGCCGCTTCCGAGCAAGCCTGGTTGGAGGCGTCCAGCGTCAGCCGGTCCATCTTCGCGATGCCCTGTTCGCGGAAGGAACTCTTGAGCACCTGCTGCGTGGCTTCATCGACCTGCTGGGCCGTGGGTGCGGTGGCGCAGCTGGCCAGGAAAAAGGCGGCGAAAACCAGGCCTGCCGCGGACAGCGCTGCTTGTGTGTATGACTTGTTCATGTGGATTTTTCCCAGTACCGGACTTGAGGGATTAACGTTTCAGGGCGGGCGCGATCGACACGCCGCCCTTGCTGTTGACACCCATGTACACGCCCAAGGCGATGGTGGCGTCGGAGGCATAACCCGGAAACGGGAAGCGCTGCTGCCGGTAGCAGTCGTTCAGGCGGCGCTGCATACTCCACAGGTCGCCGCTGGAGACGCGGTAGGCCGGCCAGGCGCCGAAGCCGTTGCCGGCGCCGGGCTGCTTTGTCAGGTTGGGCAGGTCCTGCAGGCGCACGCGCTTGTTGTCCTCGCCGTGGCAGGACGCGCAGGAAAAATCGTAAGGGCCGCCGCGAAGGTAAAACACCTTCTTGCCCACTTCGTACATCAGCTTTTCCTTGGCATGCGACTGCGGCACGTTAAACGCCATGTCGCGCGACTCGGCCGAGAGATAAGCCACCAGCGATTCAATCGATTTCTGCTCGCCGGCGCCGAAGGGGGTCTTGGCGATGTCGGCGGCGCTGAAGCCCTGCAACTGCTCCATGCAGGTCAGCAGGCGCGACTCCAGGTCCTGCACGCGTTGGGTATCGGCAAAGAAACGCGGCAGCTCGACAAAAGCGCCCTTGACCACGCCCGGGCCCTTGCCCAGGTCGCATTTTTCCAGCGAGGCGTTTTTCGGGCCGCGCGCCTGTTTCCAGAGGGTCTCGCCCTTGGCTTCATACAGCTCGGCGGGGTTGCCGTCGGCCAGCATGGCGCGGTATTCGGCTCAAATATCGTTGTGGGCGGCCGGGGCCGCGGCGCGAAAACCGGCGAACTCAGGAGATGACGGCCTCGTCGGTCCGTTTGTCGCCGTGATTGTCGGTCCAGCTGACCGCGATCTTGTCGCCGGCCTTGCCGCCCTTGAAGCTGAACTGCACAAAAGGGTTTTTGGACACGGCCGTGCCCCACTGGGCGCTCATCACGGTCTTGCCGTTCCAGGTGGCGTTGATGTTCTGGATGAACCAGGCCGGCACGGTCGTGCCGGCGGCGTCCTTGCGCTGGCCGCTTTCCATTTCATGGCTCACGAGCACACGCACCGTGGTTTTATCGCCTTGGGCCTGGGCCCGGATTCGCATTGGATCTGACATATCTTGTTCCTTTCAGTCGTTTGGGTGTTGCGAGGCTCAGCCGCCGCAGCCGCCCAGAGTCACTTTGACTTCTTTCACGGCATAAAAATATTTGTCACCGGCCTTGGCCAGGGCATAGACATTGGAGGACTGGCCCATCTTGATGTTGGTCGAGACATTTGCGTCGGTGCCGGCCGGGATGTCGAACATGGCGGCCAGCGCGCTGGGGTTCTTTTCGACGACGAGGGCGATCTGCGTCGTGTTGGCGATGTTGCTCTGCGCGCCGACGCGCACCACGCTGCCGTTTTCGGCGATTTCGGGCGCCTGCAGCAGCAGGTCCTTGCTTTCGACCGGTGCACTGGTGGCACCCATGGCCTTGGCCACGTCGGCCAGGGACTTGCTTTCAAAAGCGGCTTTGTTCCAGCCCGGGGCGTTTTGCGCATAGGCCGGGTTCAGGCCCGAAGCAGCCGCCAGCGCCAGCGCCGTGGCGCCGGAACTGCTGGCTAAAAAATCACGACGTTCCATGGTTGAACTCCTCTGTATATAACTTGAATGTCTTTAAAAACTTGGTCCGATTGGACACAAAACCGCAAAACTCCGGGAGGGTATTTCTCCCAGCATCCTTCAAAAAAGCACTGCCAGTCCGCAGGCCCTACTTCGCCGCGCCCTGCACCAGCCATTGGGAAATCTGGGCCGACTCCGCCGCGCTCAAAGCCTGCGGCGGCATCGGGATCGCACCCCAGGCGCCCTGCCCACCGGCCTTGATTTTGCCCGAGAGGTAATTCACCGCATCGGCGCGGTCCTTATATTTGTTGGCTATATCCTTGAACGAAGGACCCACCAGTTTGTTGTCCATCCCGTGACAGGCCAAGCAGGCATTTTTCTGCAAAAGAGGCATCACGGACGCCGAGCCGGAAGCGGCCGTCTTCACCACGGCGGCCACAGGGGCCGTCGCGACAGGCGCGCGTTCCGCCTGGGCCATGACCACGCCGGATTTTGCCTCGGCGGCCAAAGCCGGCCGTGTCGTATCCACACCGCGGCTTTGGCCCACCAGGCGAGATTGATCGGCCAGGTTGCCATGGGCGTTGCGCGCATAGTCCGGCAAAAAGCTTTTGACCACCACCTCGGCCTTGCAGTTCGCCATGCAGCTGGACCCTTGCACGTCAGGCTTTGCCGTGCCGCCCAGCTCCTTGCCGGGCCACATCGCGTGCGCCGTGGTCATGCCGTTGCGGTTGGGCAGGCGGGCCTGCACCTCGCGGATGTTGGCGTCCGACAGCGTGAAGTCTTCCGGCAGCACATTGCCCAGGAACAGGATGTAGGCCGTCGCGGCATAGACCTCGTCGGGCGTCAGCGTCTTGGGTGCGGTCCAGGGCATGGCGCGGTTGATGTAATCCCACAGCGTCGACAGCGTGGACACCTTCATCAGCGTGGTGCGGTTGGGCTGGTTGGCGCCCGGCATCAGGCCGTCAACCCGGCCGCTCTTGATGTCCTGCGCCGTGGTGCCGCCGGCAATCGGCGTGAACACCTCGGACGACTCGGCAAAACTACCGTGACAGGAAGCGCACTGCGCCTCCCACAGCACTTCGCCCTGCCGCACCGTGCCCTGCCCCTTGGGCAGGCCCTTGAAATCGGGCCGCACGTCGATGTCCCAGGCCTTGACCTCGGCAGGCGTGGCGGTTCTGCCGACGCCGGCCAGCGCCGCCTGCCGCGTGGCCGGCTGCGCCTGCGCAAAACCTGAGGCCAGGCCGGCAAGCACCAGCAGCAGCGTGAATGGGGCGTGCTTAAACCTGGACATTTTTCACCTCGCCGTTTTCTGCCAGCGCCCAGGACTGGATGGCGTTGTTGTGATAAATGCTGCGCGAGGCGCGCACCTTGCGCAGCTCGCTGTAGGTCGGCTGGACCTGCCCGGTTTCGTCCACCGCGCGGCTCTGGAAAATCGCCGGCTTGCCGTCCCAGACGAAGTCGGCGTTAAAGCGCGTGAGGCACTTGGCCAGTACCGGCCCTTCGAGCCGTGCCTGCGTCCAGTTGCGCCCGCCGTCCACCGAGACGTCGACCCGGCGTATCTTGCCGCGCCCGCTCCAGGCCAGGCCCGTGAGGTTGTGAAAGCCCTTTTGCAGCAGCACCTGCCCGCCGCTGGGCGAGGTGACCACACTTTTGACTTCCTGGATGCTGGTGTACTGCCGGTGCAGGCCGCTGGGCTGCAGGTCGACATAGTGAATGGTTTCGTCCTTGGCGCCGTAAGGCATGTCGCCCACCTCGATGCGGCGCAGGTATTTGATCCAACTCACGCCCTGCACGCCGGGCACGATGAGCCGCAGCGGATAGCCGTTTTCGGGCCGCAGCATTTCACCGTTCTGCCCATAGGCGACCAGCACCTCGCCGCTCATCACCAGGTCCATGGGAATGGTGCGCGTCATGCCCGAGCCGTCAGCACCTTCGGCCAGGATGAACCTGGCGCGCTTGAGGTCGGCGCCGCAAAGTTCCAGCAAGGTGCGCAGCGGCACGCCGGTGAATTCGCTGCAGCTGAGCATGCCGTGGGTGTACTGCACCGTCGGCACCGCGGCATTGCCCCACTCCATGCCCGTATTGGCGCCGCATTCGATGAAGTGCATGCGGCTCACGCTGGGCAGCCGCATCAATTCGTCCATGTTGAAAACCATGGGACGCTTGAGCATGGCCTCGTCCGAGCCGTTGAGCATCAGCCGGTGTTTGGAGGGATCGATGTCCCACCAGCCCTGGTGGTGGCGCTCAAAGTGCAGGCCGCTGGGCGTAATGATGCCGAACAAGCCCTGCAGGGGGCAAAAACTCACGCTGGCCTGGCTGACACGCGTCAGGCCCGGGCTTTCGCGGCGTTGCAGGTTTTTCTCGAATTCGCTCGGCAGGCCGTAAGGGCGCGCCGCCACCGGCTGGCCCAGGCCCTTGCTATGCGGCGGAAGGTTCAGGATTTCGGGCTCGCCTTCGACAGCCGCGGCGCCTTGCGCGGCGGCCCGGCCCGCGGCCAACGTGCCGGCTGCGGCGGCGAAAGCGCCGGCCAGAAAGCCGCGGCGCCCGGCCCGCACCTCGTGTATCTGCTCGCGAGAAAGAAAGTTCTCAGGCGCGCGCTGAAGGAATCGGTTCAACATCATGGCTGGCGTCTTTCGGTTAAGGCGTCCTGCGTGCCGGAGCGCGGCGACAGGCTTTGCGCCGGGGGCAGCGCGCCCGGCTCGTCCAGTTCGATGGCGATCTGGGTGCAGACGCTGCGGCACAGCGCCACGGCTTTTTCGCTTTGCACGCGGTAAATCACCTGGGTGCCTTCCTTGCGCTTGGCCAGCACGCCGGTGCGGTACAGCACGGCCAGGTGCTGCGAAAGGTTGGGCTGCGTGGTGTCGATCTCGGCCAGCAGCTCGTTGACGGATTTTTCACGCTCGCACAGGGCGCTCAGCACGCGCAGGCGCATCGGCGTCGCGAGTACACCGAACAGCTCGGCCGCCAGTTCAAACACCCGGCCCCGTTCAACCTGGGCACTGGCCTGGATCATCTCGTCCATAGTGACTTCTTCTTAATATAAGCGATGGCTAATATTATTCATCCAAACAAGGGAGCTTTCCTCCGTGATTACCCTTGGTAGCCTCCTGAAACTGGTGAATATCACCAAGCCGGTGCCAAAGGTCCCAAAAGGTGTTGCCGCAATGCACTCCGCCCCTCTGTAGCAGGTGTAATAAAACCCTGAAAGTCATGCCTCCGTGATATAAAACTTTTGTTACTTACGGGTTGTTACCTGGGAACTTTATAAAATAATACTTATGTATTCAAAACACAGATTTCTCTCGGGCGGCATCCTCTTCCTGTTTGCATGCCTCCTAAGCGGCCTGGCACATGCGGAAGTCGACGCACTGGTCACCAATGCACGCACCCTGCTGGACCAGAGCCAGGCACAGAAAGCCTTCGACCTGCTGGAGCCGCAAGAGGCCGCGCGCGCCGGTGATCCGGACTTCGACACGGTGCTGGGCATCGCAGCCAACGAAACCGGCCAATACACCCGCGCGGTATTCGCCCTGGAGCGGGTGCTGGCGGTGCAGCCCGCCAATTCAAGGGCACGCGCCGAACTCGGCCGCGCGCTGTTCTCCGTCGGCGACACCAAGGCCTCCCGGCAGGTGCTGCTGGAGACCAAGCAGGACAACATCCCGGCCGAAGCCGCCGCCACCATCGACCAGTTCCTGCAGGCCATAGACCGGACGGAAGAAGCCGCCCGCTCATCGGTCAAGCCCTTCATCGAAGCCAGCATCGGCTACGACACCAACATCAACAGCGGCCCCGGCAATCCCAATGTGGCCGTGCCCGCGTTCGGCGGCCTGATTTTCACGCTCAACAGCGCCGGCGTCGAAACCAAGGATGCCTTCGCCAGCCTGGGCGGCGGCCTGTCGGCCCGCTACGTGGTCGACCCGCGCTGGTCGCTGATCGGCAACATCTATGGCAATGCGCGCGTCAACGCCAAGTACAACGACTTCAACACCGGCCAGGTGGACCTCAATTTCGGCGCCAGCTACCGCTACGACAAGCACGAATTCTCGGGCGTCGTCCAGGCCGGGACCTACACCGTCGCCGGCTCGCGAGCCCGTGACCAGCAAGGCCTCGTCGGCGAATGGACCTACCGCATCGACGGTTTCCGCCAGTGGAGCAGCTACATCCAGTGGGGCGACCTGAGCTACCCCGGCCAGTCGCTGCGCGACGCCACGCGCACGGTGATCGGGACCTCGTATGCCCATGCCTTCCGCGACAGCAACATCGTCGTCTTCGGCGGCGCTTACGTCGGCAAGGAAAAAGAGCGCGCTTCGGGCGTCCCGCACCTGGGCCATGACCTTGTCGGCGTTCGCACCGGCATCCAGAAAACCCTCTCGGATGCGTTGGCGCTGTTCGGCAGCCTCGCCTATGAAGACCGCAAATACGGCGGCACCGACCCGCTCTTCCTCGTCACCCGCCATGACAAGCAGTGGAACCTGAACCTGGGTCTGAACTGGGTGCCCGCCAAACTGTGGCGCGTCACGCCCCAGCTGGCCCTGACCTCGGTGAAGTCCAACGTCGTGATTTCCGACTACAACCGCAGCCTGTTCTCGGTCACGGTGCGCCGCGACTTCTGACCGGCTTGCCGGCCAATAACGCCCCCATGAAAACAACACGGAAATTCCCGCTCAAGCGAGCCGCCCTCTCGATGGTGATCGCCTCGGCGTTTCCTGTCCAGGCCATGGCCGCCGGGTCGGCCGGGGTAGCCCAGTTCATCGCCGGCGACGTCAATGTGCAGCGAGCGAACGGAAAAACCGAGGCCCTGGCCAAGGGCAAACCGCTTGAAAGCGGTGAATCCATCCTGACGGGCAACGCCGGCCGGGCCCAGGTCCGCTTTTCCGACGGCGGCCTGGTGTCCCTGCAGCCCAACACCGACTTCAAGATCGCCAATTACGTCGACGAGGCCGACCCCAAGCAGGACCGCTTCCTGGTCGACCTGCTGCGCGGCAGCATGCGGGCCATCACCGGCCTGATCGGCAAACGCAACCGAGAAAACTACAAGGTCACCACCACCACGGCCACCATCGGCATACGCGGCTCCGGCTTCAGCGTGGGCTACAACTCCGACGGCTCGCTGGGCATCACGACCGAGCTGGATGCCATCGAGGTCTGCAATGCCGGCGGCTGCGTGGGCCTGACGGCCGGCGAATCGGTGCGCGTCATCAACAGCTCCGAGGCGCCTGTCCGCACCAATGTGCGGGCCAATGTGCCCACGCCACCGCCTACCCAGGAAGTGGCCGTGGCCGGCAACCAGACCACCTCCGACGGCAAACCCGCCATTGTTCCTCCGCCCGCCGCGGCGCCGGCGCCCGTCAAACAGGTGTTCACCGACCTGGCCGCGGCGGTTGCGTTCACCAATCCCTCGACCTCCAACTCGGCGGTCGAAAGCTACTACCCCGAAGCCGGCACGGCCGTGCTGACCAGCTTCCTCAGCGGGAAACCGATCGACTTCGACAGCGTCGACAGCCGCAACGTCCGGACCCAGTTCCGCAGCACGCCCGGCCTCACCACGATGGAAAAGGGTGCGCTGGGCATACCAACCGATGCCGACTTCGTCGGCTGGGGCAGCTGGGTGACAGGGCAAAAAATCGTGGCGGGCTCGACCACCGCGATTGAATCGGTTCACTTCGTGATGGGCCGGCCGACGCCGCTGGCCCAGTTGCCGGCCGACAACATGCAGGGCACCTACCAGTTTGCCGGCGGCACCGCCTTTTCAAGCCTGCTCGGTGCAGGCCAGCTTGTCGGGGGTTCGCTGGTCGCCAACTTCGGCGCCTACGGTGCGGGCCAGGGCTATGGCAGCCTCAACCTCACCACGCGCTTCGGCGGCAACGACTATGGCGTCAGCAGCGAGCTGGACATCAACAACGCCAAAATCACCAACAACTCGGGCGCGAATGTCACCGGTTTTTTCACCGGGAACAATGCCAGCCGTGCCGCGCTGGTCTACAGCACGCCCTCCGCTACCGGTGCAGGCGCCAACGCGGGACAGGTTTCCGGTGCGGCCGTTTTCCAGCAAAGCACCCTGGTCCTTCGACCGCCCCTGTGAGCAGAGCCGCCCTTAGTTCAGCAAGCCAGCCCAGCGCGAAGCCTAAAAAATCCCCGGAGAAACCGCCATGACCTCAAACTTCAAGCTCCAACACACCGTCCTGGCCATGGCGTTAGCCGCCATTTACCCGCTGCAAGCCTCGGCCGCGCCCTCAGCCGGCGTGGCCCAGTTCATCGTGGGCGATGTCAGCGTCCGCCGAGCCGACGGCGGCACCGCACCGCTCACCAAGGGCAAGGACATCGAAAGCGGCCAGGCCATCCTGACCGGCGCCAGCGGCCGCGCACAGGTGCGTTTCACCGACGGCGGGCTGGTGTCTCTGCAGCCCAACACCGAGTTCAAGGTCGCCAACTATGTCGACAAAGCCGATCCCAAGGAAGACCGTTTCCTGGTCGACCTGCTGAGCGGCAGCATGCGGGCCATCACCGGCCTGATCGGCAAGCGCAACCGCGAAAACTACAAGGTCACCACCACCACCGCCACCATCGGCATACGCGGTTCCGGCTTCAATGTCGGCTACAACCCCGACGGCTCGCTGGGCGTGACGACAGAGCTGGACGCCATCGAGGTCTGCAATGCCGGTGGCTGCGTGGGCCTGACGGCCGGCGAATCGGTGCGGGTCATCAACAACACCGATGCGCCCGTGCGCACCAATGTGCGGGCACCGGTGCCAACCCCTCCCCCGACGCAGGATCCTGTAGTTATAGGCAACAACCCCGACCCCGCAGGCCCGGGCGGCATCATCAACAAGCCCACACCCGTCCCCACCCCGCCAGTCAACACCGGCACCTTCACCAACCTCAAGGTGGCGGCGAGCTATTACGTCCCCCTGGTCTCCGGGCCCGGGCCCCAGGTTGGCCCCGTGGTGGCGACCTCCGCGACCCTGGATCTCGGGAAAGTCACGGACTTCACCAGCGGAAGCAACGTTTTCAAGCCGACCGTGGCCAATAGCTTCGGTTCGGCCGGCACCATCGCGGCCGGCGACTTCATCGGATGGGGTACCTGGACGACAGCCACGAAAAACAGCGGGACGAACCTAGCGGATCTCCACTACATCATCGGCCAGCCCACGGCGGTCATGCCCACCACCACCGGCATCGCCACCTACACCCTGATCGGCGCTACGCCGGTCACCGGCTATACCAGCCCCAGCGGGCCGGCGACCGCCATGGGAACGCTCACCTCCGCCTCGATGGCGGTCGATTTCACCAACAGCAAGCTTGGCGTGACCATCAACACCACCCTGGGCAACATCAGCGTGGGAAGCGTCATCGCGATTTCCGGCGCGCAATTCATCTACAGCTCCGGTACAGGCATCTATGTCAACGGATTCTTCACGGGTGTCAACGCCAACCGGGCAGGCCTGGTCTACACCGGGCCGGGTTCAACGATTTTCTCCGGTGCTGCGGCCTTCCAGGCACCGTGAGCCCGGCGCCTCAGCGCAAATAGAATTCCAGGTCGCGCGCTATAGCTTCGGGGCCATGGGTGGCAATCGCCTGATGCATCGCGGCCTCACCGACACGGCGACAGAGTTCAGGCGATTCGCTGAGCGCGATCAGGCTATCGTAGGCTTGCTCCTGGGACTTCACGAGAAAGCCCGATGTGCCATGCACCATCATCTCCGCGTAGCCGCCTGTCTCGTGCGCCACCACCGGCAAGCCCGCCCCCATCGCCTCCAGCACCACGCGGCCATAAGCCTCGATGAACAAGGCCCCCGTCCGGTAGAAAACAGCATCGAGTGAGCCGTAAAACTCCGGCATGCTTTGCGTTCCGGCCGCCAGCAGTTCAATGCCCGCCACCCCGCCCAGCCCCGGCGCCAGGCAGGTGCCGCCCATGATGCGCACCCGGATGCCCCTGCTGGCAAGCATCCGGTAGAGGCTCAGGTCGTCCGGGCTGTGCTTCTCGAGCAGGTCACGGCTGGCACGCCCGACCGTAAAGGGCCCCGGCTTCCGCGTTGCCTCGAATCGTTTTTCAGCCACCCGCAAGAAGGGCTCCAGGTCCAGCATGCTCGGTATCACACGGCCCGGCAGCGCGGCGCTGCGCCGCACAAAATCCGACACGAAAACGATCTCGGGATCGAGCCCGGTTGATTCGCGCACACCCTCGACGATGGCGAAAAGCTGCCCCTGGTTGGAAAGATTGTGGAAAAGAACAATGCGCTTGAAGCGCGTGTACTTGAGCCAGATCCCCGGCTGCAGATGCACGCCGCCGATCAGCAGCGTGCCGTCTTTGGGAAACTGCTGCGCGAAAGGCTGAACCGCGGTAATGCCCTCGCGGGCATAAGCCGGGTGCACCGGCACGTCGGACCACAGCTTGACCGGGCGCCTGCCGGCCAGAAGCCGCCCGAGGTCCAGCAGTTCCCGTTCCGCGCCGGTATATAGCTCACCGAAGCGTCCCAGCAAATGCAGGGGCGCGGCTGGGGCGCTGGCGGACGGATCAGTCATTGACCCGGATTATCCCCGGGGCCGGCACAGGCCGGTGCCACATAATCCCGACATGCAAGATAGCCGACCAGCCGCGCCCGAACAGCCCCCGCTGCCTGCGGCCGCCACAGGCCATGGCGACTGGATGTTGCGCGGCGCACAACTGCATGCGGCCGGCCAGCTTGAACAGGCGCTCTTCGCTTTTGAGCAGGCCCTGGCGCTGAGCCCGCAGGACGTGAATGCCGCGTCGGCCTGCGCGACCTTGCTGAGCCTGCTCGACCGGCCCACGGCTGCCTACAGGACACTGCTGTCGGTGGAGGCCCGGCTGATGCAGGATGCCGACGGCGCGGCCAACCTCGCGATCACGGCCGAAGCCTGCGGCGACCTGGCCAGGACCGATGCCGCTTATGCCAGGGCCCTGCAGCTTGACCCGGCGCACCCGCGCTCACTGAACAACGTCGGCATCCTGGCCGCGGGGTCATCGCGCTGGGACATCGCGATCGGCCTGGCGCAAAAGTGCGCGGAGCTGCAACCCGGCCATGCGCCCTACCATGCCAATCTTGCCGAGTATCTTTCAGGCGCGCGGCGCTATGCCGAGGCCCTCGACGTGGTGACCGCCGCCCTGGCCCAATTCCCTCTCGACAGCGAACTGCGAATACGCCACATCGTCCTTCTCGCCTTCCATGGCGAGCTTAAAAAAGCGGACCTGGCCCTGGCCGGCCTCGACGGCGAAGCGCGCCTGCTTTTTGAAAAATTCCTGTCGAAACTCGATATCCCGGACAAGCTGTACGACCGCACCATCAGCCACGCGCACAAGCTCATGCTTCAGCCGCCCGACGCGTTGCAGATCCATCTTGACCAGGCATTCCGCGGCCTGTCGGCAGGCGACTGGCGAAACAACGACCAGCTCACCACCCTGCTGCGTGCCACCCTTGAAAAAAATGCCGCCACCGGCCTCGGCCGCTACTGGGGTGACGCGCCGTTTTACGGCCTGCTGCTGGATTTGCGGGACGACGAGCTGGCGCAGATGCACAGCGAATCCATCCCCAGCAGCTGGCGCGACATGACGCCTCGCGCTTTGCCATCCATGTCTACGCCTTCACGCTGCGGCCCGGTACCCTGCCGGCCGACTCGCTGCGGCCTCACGCGGCAAGCGTCAGCGAAATCGGTCATATGGCGGCGGCGGAAGCCGCCGGACGCATGCGGCTGGACCAACTGGATATCTATATCGAAATGGCTTCGGATTCGCCCTGGAGCCGGCAAGACATCGCGGCCATGCGGGTGGCGCCGGTGCAATTGCGCCAAGCCGGCCTCTACCAGCGCCATGTGCCCGGGCATTGGGACTACAGCCTGTCGGATCGCTTCGCCCATCCAGACGCCGCCGGGCTTTCACAGGACGGTGCCATCGTCCGCCTGCCGCATGGCTGCTGGCTGGCAAGCGCCGGCAGGCAGGCGCCCGGGCGCACCCTCTCGCGCGAAGACGCGGGGCTGCCCACCGACGCGCTGGTGCTGGCTTCATTCCTCGCGCCGGCAGGCATCGATCCGCACAGTTTTTCCGTGTGGATGAAAATCCTGCGCGGCCTGCCCGATGCCGTGCTGTGGCTTCCCCGCTGCGGCGCGGCGGCGATCAACCTGGCGCGGGAAGCTCAGGCGGCCGGTGTGGGGCCGGCCCGGTTGCTTTTTTCGACGCCCATGGATAGAGGCGAGGCACTGGCCGCCATGCGGCATGCCGACCTGTTTCTGGACACCTTGCGGCTCAATGCCGCGCAGGGCCTGGAAGACGCCTTGCACCTCGGCGTACCGGCGATCACCTGTGCCGGCAACCGCCCTGCATCACGCCTGGGCGGCAGCATCCTCCATGCCGCCGGCCTTGCGCAATGTGTCCTGGACAGCCCCGAAGCCTATCGGGCCGAAGCGGTGCGCCTGGGGCGCGACCCCGGTGCGTTGCAAACCTTGCGGGAACACGTCGAAGCGGCTGCCGCCGGCGCACCACTGTTCGACCTGGCGGCACGCGTGAAGGATTGGGAAGCGGCCTGGACGGTCATGGCCGAGCGCTCACGCGCAGGCTTGCCGCCGGCCGCCTTCGATGTAGCTTCTATCTAAACGGCAGGCTTGCCAGCCGGCACGGGCAATTCACACACCTCGCCCGTGGGCGCAAGGCCGGCCTGCGCCTTGGCTTCGGCGATGCCCACGGCGCGCGGCAAGGCCACCTGGTTCTTCACCGCCGTGAGCTCGGCCAGGATGGAAATCGCGATCTCGGGCGGTGTCTTGCTGCCGATATAAAGGCCTATGGGGCCGTGCAGCTTGCCCAGTTCTTCTTCCGTCATATCGAAGTGTTCGGCCAGCCGTTCGCGGCGGCGCTGGTTGTTCAGCCGCGAGCCGATCGCGCCCACGTAAAACGCCGGCGAACGCAGCGCCTCCATCAACGCCAGGTCGTCCAGCTTGGGGTCGTGCGTGAGGGCGATCACGGCGCAGCGCGCGTCCAGCTTCATGGCTTGCACCACGTCGTCGGGCATGCCGGTGGCCAGTTCCACGCCCTCGACCTGCCAGCTGTCGCGGTACTCTTCGCGCGGGTCGCACACCGTCACGGCGTAGTCCATGCCCTGCGCGATCTGCGCCACAAAGCGCGACAGCTGCCCCGCGCCAATGACCAGCAGGCGCCAGCGCGGGCCGTGCAAGGTCACCAGCGCGGCTTCCGACACCTGCATGGACTGTGTGGGCTGGGCCGTACTGAGCGTCACCGCGCCGGTATGCAGGTCCAGACGGCGCGCCACCAGCTCGCCGGCCTGCAGGCGCCGCAGCAATTCCTCGATGCGGCTGTCCGTCGACAGCGGCTCAATCGCCAGTTCGATGGTTCCGCCACAGGGCAGGCCGAAGCGGCGCGCCTCGTCGGCCGACACGCCGTAGGTGACGATGGCCGGCCGCGCACGGTCCAGGCCCTCACGCCGGGCCCGGTCAATCATGTCGTCTTCAATGCAGCCGCCCGAGACCGATCCCACCACCCGGCCGTCCTCGCAGATCGCCAGCATGGAGCCTTCGGGCCGCGGGCTGGAGCCCCAGGTCTTGAGCACGGTGACCAGTTCGCAGCGCAGGCCCGCGGCCAGCCACTGCGAGCAGGTTTTCAGAACTTCGAGGTCAATGTTGTCCATGCGCCGGATGCTAGCAGTCCATGCTCATCTCTGCCTCGATCCCGGCGCCAACCCCATATCTCGTCAGGCTTTGGCCAGGTTGTCATTGAGCGGCAGCGTACGCACCCGCTTGCCGGTGGCCGCGAACACGGCGTTGGCCACCGCCGGCGCCACCAGCGCCGTCGCCGGCTCGCCGATGCCGCCGGGTTTTTCGGTGCTGGGCACCAGGGTGATGTCCATCACCGGCGACTCATGCATGCGCAGCACCGGGTAGTCGCCGAAATTGGTCTGCTGTACCCGGCCCTTGTCCAGCGTGATCTGGTTGTTCAGCGCGGCCGAGAGGCCAAAAATGAGACTGGACTGGATCTGCGCCTGCACCGTGTCGGGATTCACCATGCGGCCCAGGTCGGCCACCACCGTCATCTTGTGCACCGTGACCTGGTTGTCCTTCACCGACACCTCGGCCACCTGGGCCATATAGGTGTCATAGCCCTCCATCAGCGCGATGCCGCGGCTGCGGCCGGCCGGCGCCGGCGTGCCCCAGCCGGATTTCTCGGCTGCCATCTTCAGCACATTGGCAAAGCGCGGCTGCTTGTCCAGCAGCGACATGCGGTAGGCATACGGGTCCTTGCCCGCGGCCAACGCCATTTCATCGACAAAACTTTCGTTGGCGAAAGCATTGAGCGCATGGCTCACCGAGCGCCAGTAGCCCGCACGCAGCCCGGTGTCGTGGATCACCAGGTCGTACTGCGTATTGGGAATGTCGTAAGGCATCACGCCGGCTTCGGCCATGAAAGGGTCCAGCGTGTCCTTGGGCAGGCCGAAGGCGCGCTGCGTGATGGACTGCGAGGTCACCTTGAAGTTAAGCGCCACCGGCTTGCCGTCGGCCCCCAGGCCGGCGGAGAGCTGGTTGACGGCCATGGGCCGGTAGAAGTCATGCGTGGTGTCGTCCTCGCGGCTCCAGAGCAGCTTGACGGGCTTGCCCACCGCCTTGGAGATCTGCGCCGCCTGCACGATGAAGTCCAGCTCCAGCCGGCGGCCGAAGCCGCCGCCCAGGAAGGTGGTCTTCAGTGTGATGTCTTCCGGCTTGATGCCCAGCGCCGCCGCCACACTGCCTTCCGCGCCCTGCTGGAACTGCGTCGGGCCTATCAGCAGGATCTTGCCGTTCTTGTAGTCGGCCGTGAAGTTCATGGGCTCCAGCGTGGCGTGCGCCAGCAGCGGCGACACGTACTCGGCCTTCAGCGTCTTGGCCGCGCCCTTCATCGCGCCCGCCGCGTCGCCCTTGGCCGGCACGATGGGAATCACCTTGCCGCTATCGGCCGCCTTGCGTATGCCGTCCAGCATGCTGGCATTGCTGATGGCCGCGACCGGGCCTTCGTCCCACTGCACCGTGAGGGCCTGGCGCGCCTTGAAGGCATGCCAGTAGCTGTCAGCCACCACCGCCACGCCGTCGGGAATCTGCACCACGTCGATCACGCCCGGCATGGCTTTGGCCTTGGTCGCGTCAAAACTGGTGACCTTGCCGCCAATCACCGGGCATTGCTGCAAGCTCGCGTAGACCATACCCGGCAGCTTCACGTCAATGCCAAATTCGGCCGTGCCGTTGACTTTCATCGGCGTATCCAGCCGCTTGGTGGGCTTGCCGATGACGGTGAAATCTTTCGGGTCTTTGAGCGCCACTTTCTCGGGCACCGGCAGCTTCGATGCCGCCTCGGCCAGGGAGCCGTAAGTCGCCTTCTTGCCCTTCGGGCCTGTGACCATGCCGTTTTCGGCCTTGAGCGTCGACGCATCCACATTCCACTTGGCCGCCGCCGCCGACACCAGCATCATGCGCACCTGCGCGCCGGCAATGCGCAGCTTCTCCCAGCCGTCGCGCACCGAGGTCGAGCCGCCCGTGATCTGCGCGCCCAGCAAGGCGTTGGTGTAGACCTTGCCCGGCGGCGCGATCGCGACCTTGACCTTGCGGATGTCGACGTTGAGCTCTTCGGCGATCAGCATGGGCATGGAGGTGTACACGCCCTGCCCCATCTCGGAGCGGGCCGACAACAAGGTGATGGTGTTGTCGTCGGCAATGTGCACCCAGGCGTTGGGCGTGTAAAGCGTGCCGGCGGCCTGCGCCGACGGTACGCCCAGCGTGACGCCCAGCATCAGCCCGCCCCCCGCAACCGTCAGGGCCGACGAGGTCTTGAGGAAGGTGCGGCGGTTCGGAGAAATCAGTGAGGTGATGGTCATGATGGTTCTCCTCAGGCTTTACGCAGGGTGGAAGCGGCATCCTTGATCGCCGCCTTGATGCGCGGGTAGGTGCCGCAGCGGCAGATGTTGCCGCTCATCGCGGCGTCGATGTCGGCGTCGCTGGGATTTTTGTTGCCTTGGAGCAGCGCCGCCGCGCTCATCAGCTGGCCCGACTGGCAGTAGCCGCACTGCGGCACGTCATGCTTGATCCACGCCACCTGCAGCGGGTGCGTGTTGTTGCGGGATAAGCTTTCAATCGTCGCCACCTTCTGCCCCGCCGCCGCCGACAGCGGCGTCTGGCAGGAGCGCACCGGCTTGCCATTGAGGTGCACGGTGCAGGCGCCGCACAAGGCGGCGCCGCAGCCGAACTTGGTGCCGGTCATGCCCAGTTCATCGCGTATCACCCACAACAGGGGTGTGTCGGGCTCGGCATTGACGGAAACGGCGCGGCCGTTCACGTYGAGTTTTGTTGTCATCGGGGTCCCCTTTGTTGAATCTCTGTCTGTCATCACAGGATCGGGCAGGCCCCCAAGTCAGCTACTACCCGAAGGCCTTGCGGGACTCATGCTACGGCTGGGCTTTGGGGGGTATCCGGGTAGAAACCCTTGGGTGAAACAAAGTGTCGAGAAGATTTCTCAAGATGAGACAACAGATTACTTGATCCCAACTCACCAAATTAGAGGAGGCGCTCCTGTTGGGCTTCTTCTAGACTGAACAAACCTTCTCAGCAGTCCCGCCTGGGGACTACGAGTCCATCTGAATGTTGGCAGCGACACCAGTTAATTTATTAACCTAAAGAGTGAATACATATGCTTGGCCAAGTCAAAAAAGATACGAAAGAGCACGTTACCCCGATAGCAGCGAAGCTTAAAGAAGGCCGCTCTGTAATTCGACCTGTTAGTCAAGTCACACTTCGCCTAAAACCAATAGAGGGGAAAGATCGCTACGCATCTACTGTGGACAGCATTTTGCGATGGATGGCTCAACGCGCAGGAAAAACTCTTCCTAACGATGCGTGGCAGCGCAGATCTTTTGAGCTATCGGACATTGGTGCGCAGAGAACTGCAGCAGTGGCCTTAGTAGAGCCTCGCTATTGGGCTGCAAGACTTGACGACGCTGACAAAATCTTCCCTTTGAGGACCTGGATAACAGAAATAGGTGTGGGGATAGATTCAGATGGAGACACGCTTTTCGGAGCTCGATTAGTTTGCGCCAATAGAGGAGCCGAGGTCGCCTTTGATCGATCTATCCCTGGTTTTGTAAAACAAGTTATCACAGCAGGTCCGGCTGAACTCAATGGTCAACTACTGAGTAAACAGGTAAGGTTGCTAACTTCCGAGGATGAAATTGACGACCTCGTTCGCTTAATGGAGGACCCGAGACGCCATTGCGACGTCATCATTTTCTCGCTGCCGGAGAACTCCCTCGATGTGAAAGACGCCGCTGCCTCAGTGAAAGCTGTTCATGACGGGACCTTAGGCTCAACTCATGTATTTGCGATAACAGGAGCAGCAAGCTTCTTTCTCACGGACAGGGTTGGGCGAGAACTCTCAGTTTTTCATCGAGGGGTAAGAACATATCGCCCTGGATTTCGCTCTTGGATCGATCAGCCCTCCAATCATCCACTCGCTCTGTCACATCGCATCGTCGATTGGCCGGGAGGCGGTGCGCAGGCATTTGAACGCTGGTTAATCAATCAATCCCTAGCGAATACAGTTTATGGAATTGATAGAGAAAGAGAATTACCGGGATTCAACGCAGTTCGCCAGCACGCGGCAATGGCCGAGCGAAAAAATCTAAAAGAAGCTGGTGGATCTGATGTGGAGTTGCTAAAACTTTTTGAGCAGGATAACGACCAACTAAGAAAAGAACTCCAAGAGCAGAAGGAACAATATGACGGCCTTCTGGCCACTGCGGACACTGAAAGAGAGATGGCAATTCAAGATGCCAACGCTGCGCGCTCTCTGGCGCTAGAACGCCTAAACAGAATTCGGCTACTAGATCAACGCTTGGCAGAAATTTCGCAGAAGCCCGTCATCGCCATCCCAGAGTCACTCAACCTCTTTGAAGATTGGTGCAAAGAGCATCTCGTGGGGTCTGTAGAAATGACCAATCGAGCATATCAAGGCATCCGAAAATCGAACTACCWCGATCCGCAATTCATCTATCGTTCGCTGCTCTTGCTTCGTGATTTTTATGTACCAATGAGGATCGACAACAGCGCTGAGCGTCGTCAACTCTACGAAGGCGCATTGGCGGATCTCCAGCTAGAAGAGAGTTCTACTGGAGAAGGAGTCAAGTACGCTGCAGATTTGTATTCGGTTCAGTATGGCGGTAGCCGAAGGTCCCTGGACAGACATCTGAAAGGCGGCGATTCGCGAGATCGTAGATACGGCTTCAGGCTTTATTTTTTCTGGGATGACGACGAGCAGATAGTTGTGGTCGGATGGCTTCCATCGCATCTCGACAATCGAGGGAGTTAGGGTGGATAAACATCATCGGCACTTTGACACAGTTTCTCTTTTCCAACTCTCACCCCGCCACCCGATCCCGAATCTGCTGCAAAGCCGCCGGATCATCCATGGTCGTCAGATCCCCCGCATCCCTGCCCTCGCATACCGCCTGGATCGCACGGCGCAGCATCTTGCCGCTGCGGGTCTTGGGCAGGGCCGTCACAAAAAGCACGCGCGACGGCCGTGCGACCGCGCCTAAATCGCCGTCCACGCGTTTCATGATTTCGCCTTCGAGCTTGAGGGCGGCCGCGCTGTCGGTAAGCACGGTGGCATCCCTGGGCACGGCAAAGGCCATGGCCACCTGGCCTTTGAGTGCATCGGCTACGCCGACCACGGCTACTTCGGCCACCTGTGCGTGGCCTGAAATGCTCTCCTCGATCTCACGTGTGCCCAGGCGATGGCCTGCCACATTGATCACGTCGTCGGTGCGGCCCAGGATGAAAAAATAGCCGTCTTCGTCGCGTATGCCCCAGTCGAAGGTGCTGTAAACCATCTTGCCGGGCACACTCTTCCAGTAGGTGTTGACGAAGCGCGCATCGTCCTTCCAGATGGTCTGCATGAAGCCCGGCGGTGTCGGGCCCTCAATCACCACCACGCCTTTTTCGTTGGGCTGCGTCAGCTCTTCGCCGGTGGACTCGTGCAGGATCTTGACCTTGTAGCCGTACATAGGCACGCCGGGGCTGCCGAAGCGGCTGGCTTTCTTTTCAACGCCGTTGGCGATGGTGATGATGGGCCAGCCTGATTCGGTCTGCCAGTAGTTGTCGATGATGGGCACGTTCAGGCCCTCGCTGATCCAGCGCGCCGTGGGTTCATCGAGCGGCTCGCCGSCCAGATACAAGGCGCGCAGGCTGGAGAGGTCGTGTTTTTTGAGCAGGGCCGGGTCCTGCTTTTTGAGCACGCGCACGGCGGTGGGCGCGCTGAACATGCCGGTGACCTTGTATTTTTCGACCAGGCTCCACCAGATCGCGCCGTTGGGCTGCTGGTCCATGCCTTGCGTGGGCAGGCCTTCATACATGATGGTCGCCATGCCGGCGATCAGCGGGCCATAGACGATGTAGCTGTGGCCCACCACCCAGCCGATGTCGCTGGTCGAAAAATAGGTTTCACCGGCGCGGCCGTCGAAGATGTGTTTCATGCTGGCGGCCAGCGCCACGGCATAACCGCCGGTGTCGCGCTGCACGCCCTTGGGCTTGCCGGTGGTGCCGCTGGTGTAGATGGTGTAGCTGATGGCGGTGGAGTCCAGCCATTCGCAATGCACCTGGGCGTGCAGGTATTTGGCGCGCAGCGTCTCCCAATGCAGGTCGCGGCCGGCCACCATGGGCATGGGCGCCAGGCCGCGGTCGACCAGCAGCACGGCTTMGGGCTGGTGCTTGGCCAGGCGGATGGCTTCGTCGAGCAAGGGCTTGTACGCCACCACCTTGCCGCCGCGCGAGCCGGCGTCGGCGCTGATGATCACGCGCGGCGCGGCGTCGTCGATGCGCGAAGCCAGCGAGCCGCTGGCAAAACCGCCGAACACCACGCAGTGGATGGCCCCTATGCGCGCGCAGGCCAGCATCGCAAAGGCCGCTTCGGCAATCATGGGCATGTAGATCAGCACACGGTCGCCCTTGACCACGCCCATGGCCAGCAGGCTGGCGGCCATGCGCTGCACTTCGGCGTGCAACTCACGAAAGGTGTAGGTTTTTTCAATACCGGTTTCGCTGGAGACGTAAATCAGCGCCGCCTGGTCGGGCCTGTCCTTGAGGTGCCTGTCCACCGCGTTGTGGCACAGATTGGTCTGCCCGCCCTCAAACCACTGGGCAAACGGCGGCTTGTCGTCGTTGCAGACGCGGGTGAAGGGTTTGTGCCAGTCGATCAGCTTGGCCTGCTCGGCCCAGAAGGCCTCGGGCTGGTCTATGGACTGGCGGTAGAAATCTGCGTAGCTCGTCATCGCTTGTCTCCGTTTTTAATTTTTAGATTCTTCAGATTTTGACGACTACACGGCCGCGCACCTTGCCCGACATCAAGTCGGCCGCTTTTTCTGCGGCTTTCGCCATCGGAATCTCCTCCAGCATGGTTTCGAGCTTCGCGGTGTCCAGGTCTTTTGCCAACCSGTCCCAGGCCTGTTGGCGTTTGGCCAGGGGCGCCATCACGCTGTCRATRCCSRCCAGSGTCACGCTGCGCAGGATRAAMGGCATSACCGTCGCSGGGAAATCCGCGCCCTGCGCCAGSCCGCAGGCCGTCACCACACCGCCGTAGCGCGTCTGCGCGCAGGCGTTGGCCAGCGTGTGCGAGCCGACCGCATCAATCACACCCGCCCAGCGTTCTTTTTGCAGCGGCTTGCCGGGCGCAGACAGTTCAGCCCGGTCAATCACGCTGCCGGCGCCCAGTTGCTTCAGGTAGGCCTCCTCGCTGGCTTTGCCGGTGGCGGCCACCACGGTGTAGCCCAGCTTGGCCAGCAAGGCCACGGCCACGCTGCCCACACCGCCGGTGGCACCCGTCACGAGCACTTCGCCGTCGCCGGGCTTCACGCCGTGCTGCTCAAGCGCCAGCACGCTGAGCATGGCGGTGTAGCCGGCCGTGCCTATGGCCATGGCCTGGCGCGACGTGAAGGCCGCCGGCAGCTTAACCAGCCAGTCGCCCTGCAGGCGCGCGCGTTCGGCCATCAGGCCCCAGCGCGTTTCGCCGACTCCCCAGCCGTTGTGCACAAACCGGTCGCCGGCCTTCCAGCCCGCATGCGTCGACTCCAACACGGTGCCCGCACCGTCAATGCCCGCGACCATGGGCCAGTTGCGCACCACCGGCCCTTTGTTGGTGATGGCCAGGCCGTCCTTGTAATTGAGGGTGGAGTATTCGACCTGCACCAGCACATCGCCGGCGGGAAGCCGGGCCTCATCGGTATCGGTCACCGCCGCCGAAAAACCGGCGTCGGACTTGCTGAGCAGAAGGGACTTGAACACGGCGTTGTCTCCAGTGGATTGTTGTTTCAGGTGCCGGAAAACGATGGAAAACCAGCAAAACTGAATTCTTAATTATGGATAACGGGCTTTCAGGAGGCTGATGGCGCCTCCAAGGACGCGGAATTCATGACAAGTTTCGACTGAGGAGGATGCTCTGCAGGTTCAAGCGTGCGCTAGTCCCGCAAGATCGCCTCCCCGGTCCGCGGGTTGACAAGGGTCACGTTCTCAAGCGCCCGAATGCGCCAGGTATCGTGCTGTCTCGTCAACACGGCAAGGATCAGCGTATCCACCACGTGTGGCCCGGCCGGGTGGACGGCGCCGGCAGCCAGGCGACTCCAGAAATGGATGACCGCAGCCCCGTCGGCAATAAGGGAGATATCGATCAGCTCGTTCTGGAGCGTGGAGTCGCGATAGATGGTTTCGTGAATCGGAACGTGGAGTGCCACGATCTCTTCAACGCCCCGGACATAGTGCCCAAAGCGATTCACGAAGCTTGCGTCGGGGTCGAACAGCTCACCCAAAGCCACCATGTCGTGCGCATTCCAGGCATCTTGAAAGGCGCCCGGTGCATCTTCAGGTTTTTTCATCTTGGTCATGTCCTATTGCCACGACTGGGACGCCGTTTTACAGCGGCGTCTCCCATCAATTGATGATTTTGCCCATGCCATTCTCGATACGGGCTCTCAGTTGTTGAATGAACTCTGGGTCATAGAGTTCCCAGCTTTCGAGTTCGCCAACAATTTTTAAAGGCAGCCTGCTTCGATAGGACCGCGTCGGGTTGCCCGGGAACTTCTTGCCTGTCACGTTGGGATCGTTCTCGAACTCTCCCGTCGGCTCAACAATGTAGACCCGCGGCCTGCCGCAGCCTTTGGCTATTTCCGCGGCAAGCCCGGCGCCTTTGGGAATGGCGGTGAAATAAATGTGATTCATCACGACGCTTTCGTCGTAGTTCGATGTAAAGCCTGAACTCAGCAGGTCGCCTGGCTGCAATTCGGCTTTCGTGCCATGAAAAAAAGGGCCTGTGTCCAAAGCTGCCATAAGTTGTCAGGTGAAAACGGGGGTGATGTTGTGCCCCCAGTTCAGGTTCATTTCGCGGCGATCAGCGCAGGACCGACATCCATGCCGTCGTAGGACGCCAACCCATGTTTCTCAGCGAACTAGCGGCGGAGCCGCTTCCTTCCGTTGTGGGGAGCCCACACAGGAAGAGTTAGGCATTCGGCACCTACTTCGTGGAGTAAGTGTCGAGGAACTTCCCGACGAAATTACCTTCCTCCGTTCCGTCGGGCTTGGTAATGAGCCAGTCGATCATCGCCGCCTCCTGAAAAGAATACACATCGCCGCGGCGGAAACCTTCAACCAGCTCGATGTCACTCCATATCTTTCCTGTAACCAAGCCGTTGCGAATGCTCTGTACCGCAACAAAGACCTGCTCCACGTTTCCCTTCCTGTCGGAGAGGCGCGTAGTGAGAAAGAATGAATGACCTCTCGGGAGCCCGGCAAGGAACCGCTGCTTTGCCTGTGGATATGAGGCCTTTGCTTGAGCAACGTACGGCGCAATTGCTTTCTCCATGCGCGCCGCCGATTCGGCGCGAACAGGATTGTCTTTCGGAGCGTTTGGCGCCAACGAAGGATCGGCGGCGAGACTGCAGGTTGCCAGCAGCCCGAGAAGCGCGGAGACAAAAGCGTGTTTCATAGTGTCGATGGATTGGTGGTGCCTGGCGTTTGACTTAAGCGGACCGCCTTGGGCTGGTCCGCTTGAAGAAAGAGTCAGCCGCCACCGCACTTCACCCCCGAACAGGACTCGTGAATGGGCACTGAAACCCCGCACCGTGACCGGACAGCTTCATCGATCGCAAGCATACCCGGGTAAAGGGTATCGATGGTGCTTTGAGGTGGCGTGCAGTTGAGGCAGCCGTAGCTGTGATGGTAGGTAGCGGAGCCATCGTGGCGCGCCACAAAATAGAGATTGCTCTTGATGTCTTTGTATTCGTACCAGAATCGATGCACCTGATCTGGCCTTTCAATTCCGTGAAGCGTCAGCGGTCGGCTACCTAACTCCCAGGAATAGCTGACGTTCCTTACACCCTCAACGGATGAGACGGCGTCCTGGACGCACCGGGCTGGCGGGGCCGAGGGCATCGGGTCGGTGTAGCGCGCAACGCCATGTATGTGGTCGCAGCCGGTAGCAAGCGCTGAGATGGCCAGGAGCAAGACTCGCATCTGCGGCGTCGAACGTTTAAGAGGAGAGGCGTGACCCGACTTGCAGGGATACGCCTTGTCGATCGACCTATTAGCCGGCATGAGTGAGTTCCCCTCGAAAACTAACACGCGTACCGACATGAAGTTGAAAGGCCATCTCCGTCGACACGTTGATCTTCCCGCCCTCGTCATTAATTTGGCAAATGAATTCATCCGCTGCTGCTATTTCAGATACAACTCCAAAGACCACCGTGTGCGGAGATTTGGCGATTGGCTGAAAGAAACTCAGTTGCCTGTCGATGGACTCAGCGCTCACTTTGGTCACGAACACGAGCTTGACCTCGACATCGATGTCATGTCCTGCCAAGTAAGTTTGGCAACGCTCCTGGCCGGTCATGTACTGCGTCGGCACCGGCACGGAAAATGCCATGCGCGCCCCGGTACCGCGCAGTTCGACGAGAACCGTGCGCTCGCACCCGTCAGCTTGCACATCGACAATTTGGCCTACAAGCTGCATCGGCTGCCGTGCCGGCTAACGGATGAAAGGGACTTCCCCGTCCCAAGTGTCGAGGCCATACTCTGCCGTCATATTGAGAACGCGATAACCGTGCACTTTTTTCTCCTGCGGCCTGGTAACCAGAACGAGGTAGACGTTCTTCACCCCCCAGTTGAAGAGAATGTGGCAAAAGTGGTTGAGATCATTCATGTAGACGAAGTGAATGTCTATGTCCTCACGGGTGGTTGGTAACGAAAGCTGTTGAATCAGCTTATCCATGACCTCGCCAATCGGAAATGGATGATAAGAATTGTCCTCGGCCTCAATTAGGCGCATTGGCGTGGCCATGGTGGCAACGTATTGCTCATGCGTGAGCTCTGGGCACTTCATGGCGAGCATGCGTAGGAGTTTCTGCAGGATTGACGTAATTTAGACCCCAAACCGTGCGGTATAACTTTGCGGCCGCAGTTTAACTTGACCATCGAATCCCTGCAGAACCTCTTGTTTATCGGAACCTCAACAAACATTTGTATTTTTAGCATGGCTTGAAGCAACCCGCCGAACTTTCGCCAGCGCACTCCCTTTCGCCTATACACCGCCYGGAAACCGGATCAGCGGATACATCAGCAATACCGCCGCGATCAGCGCCGCCAGGGTGCGCACATGGTTCCACATCGTCCAGCCGGCCACATAGCCGCGCCAGAAACCGGTGGCCTCCGGGCTGGCCGGGTCTTGCCGCGCCAGCGCGTTGTTTCGCGGCACATTAAAAACCATGGTGACGCCGAAAGTGCCCACGATATAGAACAGGCTTCCCACCACAACGCAAAGCGCGCCAGCCGCTTGCCAGTGCATCACAGCGTAGACAAGAAGCACGGCGCAGGCTAGCGCGGTACCCATGAAGAGTCCCAGGAAACCCGGGTTGAGTACCACGACATTGATGGACTGCATGGCGGCAATGCCCGAGGGCGGGCTGATGCGGGCCAGGGCACCCATCACGAAGCTGGAGAACGCCAGGAAAATGCCGGCGATGAGCGCGCAGCCCAGGGCCGTGAGAAAGGTCAGCGCAAAGAGCCAGGTGTCAGCAGCCGGCATGGAATCCTCACAATCGGTGCGARATCGAGGAACTACTGTAATGCCGCGGGGCAATGGCGACAACCGTGCGCGACCGCCCGGCAACTACCTCACGGCACCTGCGGGGTCGCGGTGAAAGGCAATCAGCCCATCGATCTCGTCCTGGGTAAATGTTTCCTGGTAGATCGGAACGTACTATCTGAAAGCTTCGAGCTCCACACCATTGGTCGCTCCCATAAGGCCGAAGATCAACACATGTTCGGAAGTGGCTCTGAACTCCTTCCATCCGGGGATGGGTTTCGCAAGAACGACCAGGCTTCCCCGGGGCACTCGGCAAAGAGCGAAGTACGGCAGGAGTTGGTACGTTCCTTCTCCAGGTGAACTTAGCGTCGCAATGCAAACGGGCGGAATCGGCACTGACCGATCCACCCTTAAAAGTTGGGAAGGATCGACGCGATAGAGCTGGGCTTTCCGATCATCGTCGCTGCGAATTGTCTTGGGCGCATCGGCTTTTTTTGACATCGCCAGGCCCCAGCCGTCTCCCATCTTTGACACGGCATAGATCGTTGAATCCTCTTCGCCAGCCAGTCGGTAGTTGCCGGTAAATGGGTCGTTCGCCGGCTGGGACGCGCAACCGAGCAAAGTAGCCAC
>NZ_JBFUBY010000089.1:0-14221 GCF_056405515.1 Polaromonas sp. P1_G2 | reverse complement strand
CCTGGACAGCGCCTTCGGCCCGGTGCGCATGCGGGTCGGCATGAAGAGCGCCAAAGGCAGCCCCAAAGCCATGGCGGCCAGCACCACCGTGTCCATTCTTCGATTTATGGCCAGGCTGATACGCGCAAGGCTGGATGGCAGCTACAAAAACACGGCCTTCTTTGATCCGGAGACGGGAACGCCGCGTGTCTCGCCCAAGGTGCTTACGCCGGATGAGCGGGCCCGTTTGATGGAGGCCGTTTAGGCCTCTGTCCTTGGGCCCACGGCCTGCTCGACCAGCGCCAGCAGCTCAGGCAGGCAGCGTGTGGCGAGGTCAAATCGCGCCAGCATGGCCTGGCGCGCCGCATGTCCCAGGTGCGCATGGGCGGCCGGGTCGGCAAGGACGCCGACGACGGTGTCCGCCAGCGCCCGCGCGTCAAAAAAATCGAACAGCAGGCCGTTGACGCCGTGCGTCATGACTTCCTCGACGGGCGCGGTGCGGCTGGCAACCACCACACAGCCCGCGCTCATGGCCTCCAGGCAGCTCCATGAGAGGACAAAAGGATAGGTCAGGTACACATGGCAGCGTGACACCTGCAGCAGCTCGAGATAGCGCGCGTAAGGCAGTGTCCCGACAAAATGAACGCGGTCCGCCGGCAGCTGGTCGCCGACTTCCCTGAACAGGGCCTCGCGCCAGGTGCCGCCGCCCGCTGGTTTGCTGCCGTAACTCACGTCGTCCCCTCCGACCAGCACGCAATGCGCGTGGGGCCGGGCTTTCAGGATGGCCGGCAGAGCCCGCATGAAGATATGAAACCCCCGGTAAGGTTCGAGGTTGCGGTTGATGAAGGTCAGGACTTCGTCGCCGGGCTTGAACTGCAGGCCTTTGTCCGCCAGCGAAAACCGGGCCTGTGCATCGGGCCCGGCCCGGTCTGTGGCGATGCCGTCGTGGACGACCCGCACCTTGCCGCGGTATTCCTCAGGTACCTGGCGGCGCTGCCACTCGGTAGGCGCATAGGCCGTATCCGCGGCGCCAAGCGCATGCATCAGGGCCGTATTCTTCAGGCGCAATGCGGACCGCCCCGCCATGCTTTCACTATGGAACTCCGGGTCAAAACCATAGTCGGCCCCATGGGGAGAGTAGTAGAACTCGGAAAAAATCATGAGCCGGGCATCCGGCCAGACGTCCTTGCAGAAAAGGGCTTCGCCCCAGCCGGGATGCGCGATGATGAGTTCAGGGCTGAAGCCCTGGCCGGCCAATTGCTGCATGGCTTGTGCGCATGATGTGCCGCGCGACAGCTTGCGCTCGAAATCACGGCCCATGGCCACCTGGCTGGCGGCTTTCAGGCTTTCGGGTTGGTAGCGCACGACTTCGACGCCGTCAACCGGCCGGGGGGTGATCCCAAGGGCAAGGACCTGGTGCCCCTGCGCGGCCAGGGCCCTGGCCACGTGGACGAACTGCCCGGGAAAGTTCTGGTGGATAAACAGGTAACGCCGCCGCGGCGGCCCAGGTGGTTCGGACGGCCTTTGGCCGGCATCAAGGAGAGCGGGAGTCCTGGGCTTCATGGCGTGAATGGCGCTGAATGGCTTTCAACGGGCCCGGCCTTCGATGTGGCGGATGCGAACGTACGGCGGGCGGCGTGAACTCAGGCTATCAGCGCCACCCAGGAAGCCGCCCGCAAACTGTCTTGCCATAGACAATCTCTGCAGGATTTTTGCGGATACCTCATCCGGGGCAAGCCGTCGATAACGCATGCCCTGTCAATCGACAGATGTGATGGAGGCAAAAAGGAAAGCACCTCCGCGATGGCCTGAATGCCACGCGAAGAGGTGTTAACGGCACCGCCTTTGGCCAATCGGCTTGGCGCCGGGCCGCGTACAGGCGTTAGCTGCGCACCGTATCCGCCACCCGCTCGGCGCAGCTTTTCGCCTGGGCCGCGTCACGTGCCTCGACCATCACGCGCAGCAGCGGCTCGGTGCCGCTGGCGCGTATCAGCACGCGGCCGGTGTCGCCGAGTTCGGCTTCCACCGTCCTGGTCATCTCGGCCAATGGCTTGCTGCTTTGCCAATCCTGGCCGGGCTTGAGGCGCACGTTGATGAGGGTCTGCGGGAACAGCACGACCTCGCCAAGCAGCTGGGCAATGGTTTTGCCGCTGCGCACGCAGGCCTGCAGCACCTGCAGCGCGCTGATCAGGCCGTCGCCGGTCGTGTGTTTGTCGAGCGCGAGCAAATGGCCGGAGCCTTCACCGCCCAGCAGCCAGCCGCGCTTGTCGAGTTCTTCGAGCACATAACGGTCGCCGACCTTGGCGCGCACGAACTCGACGCCCTTCTTTTTGAGCGCGACTTCCACGGCCATATTGGTCATCAGGGTACCGACGGTGCCGGGGACTTTCTCGCCGCGCGCCAGGCGCTCGTTGACCATCAGGAATAGCACTTCGTCGCCGTTGAAGAGGCGGCCGTCGGCGTCCACCATCTGCAGGCGGTCGGCGTCGCCGTCGAGCGCGATGCCGTAGTGGGCCTTGTTGGCCTTGACGGCCTTGATCAGCGCGTCGGGGTGCGTGGCGCCGACTTCGTGGTTGATGTTGAGGCCGTCTGGTGCGCAACCGATGGCGATGACCTCGGCGCCCAGTTCATGGAAGACCATGGGCGCGATCTGGTACGCCGCGCCATGGGCGCCGTCGACCACGATCTTCAGGCCCTTGAGCGTGAGGTCGTTGGCAAAGGTGCTTTTGCAGAATTCGATGTAGCGGCCGGCCGCGTCGTCGAGGCGGCGCGCCTTGCCCAGGGTGGCCGAGTCGGCCCAGACGGGGTCTTCGTCCAGCGCGGCTTCCACGGCGAGCTCCCAGGCGTCGTCGAGCTTGGTGCCCTGGGCGCTGAAGAACTTGATGCCGTTGTCGGGGTAGGCGTTGTGGCTGGCGCTGATGACCACGCCCAGGCTGGCACGCTGGGCGCGCGTGAGGTAGGCCACGCCGGGTGTGGGCAGCGGCCCGAGCAGCACCACGTCGACGCCGGCGGAGTTGAAGCCCGACTCGAGCGCGCTTTCGAGCATGTAGCCGGAGATGCGGGTGTCCTTGCCGATCAGCACCGTGGGTCGGGTCTCGGTGCGGCGCAGCACGCGGCCCACGGCGTGCGCCAGGCGCAGCACGAAGTCGGGTGTGATGGGCGGCTGGCCCACCGTGCCGCGTATGCCGTCGGTGCCGAAGTATTTTCTGGTCATTGGTTTTGTCCCTGTGGAGCTTGTTGTTCTGGATGTTGTTCTGAAAAATGTGGGGCTATTTTAGGGTGCCCCGCCCTGCCCTGGTGTCAGCCAAAGCCTGAAGACTCAGCTTGCAGCCGTCCAGACCTTCAATGCCTGAACCGTCTCTTTCACGTCATGCACGCGCACGATGCGCGCGCCGCGATCCACGGCCAGCAGGGCCGCCGCGACGCTGGGCACCATGCGGTCGGCCACGTTGAGCTGGGCCACTGCCGCCAGCGAGGTGCTGGTGACGGCGGCGAGCGAGGACTTGCGCGACCAGGCGGCCAGCAATGGGTAGCCTGCCGCGAGGAACTCCTGCTGGCGCGCCAGCAGGGAGAAGTTCTGCGCGACGGTTTTGCCGAAGCCTATGCCCACGTCGAGCACGATGCGGGACTTGTCGACACCGGCGGCCCGCAGGCCGGCCGCGGCGGCTTCCAGGAAGTCGCGCACCTGCGGCACCACGTCGCCCTCCATGGGGGCGACCTGCATGGTTTGCGGCTCGCGGTGCATGTGCRTCAGGCAGACGCCGCAGCTCGGGTGCCCGGCCACGACTTCGGCCGCACCGGGCTTGCGCAGGGCCCAGATGTCGTTGATGACATCAGCGCCCAGGTCCAGCACGGCCTGCATGACCTCGGGTTTGTAGGTGTCGATGGAGAGCGGCACGCCCAGCCTGGCCGCATGGCGCACCACGGGCAGCACGCGCGCGAGTTCTTCTTCCAGCGGCACGGGCGGCGCGCCGGGGCGGGTGGATTCACCACCGATGTCCAGCAGGTCGGCGCCGTCCTTGAGGAGCTTGTCGCAATGGGCGAAGACGCTGGCAAAACCGCTGCCCTCGCTGAAATACTTTCCGCCGTCCGAAAACGAGTCGGGCGTGACGTTGACGATGCCCATGACGCGGGGCTTCGAAAGATCAATCTGAAAGCGGGAGGTTTGCCAGATCATGGTTTGTCCTCGGAAATAAAAAACCGGGGACTGGCCCCGGTTATGGCGACTGACTGGCAGTCACGTTTTGTTCATCACCGGCCTCAAGCCACCGTAGGCGCCGGGTCGGTGCTGACGGCCGGCGTGCCGCCCGTGGGGCCGCCACCGCCGCCGACGGAGGAGTTGCGCGGCGTCCAGTCCTTGGGCGGGCGCGGCTCCTTGCCGGCCATGATGTCGTCGAGCTGGTCCATGTCGATGGTTTCCCATTCGAGCAGGGCCTTGGCCATGGCGTGCATCTTGTCCTGGTTCTCTTCGATCAGCTTGCGCGCCAGGGCGTATTGCTGGTCGATGATGCGGCGCACCTCGCCGTCGACCTTTTGCAGGGTCGACTCGCTCATGTTGTTGGTCTTGGTGACCGAGCGGCCCAGGAAGACTTCGCCTTCGTTTTCGGCGTAGACCATGGGGCCCAGGGCCTCGGTCATGCCGTAGCGCGTGACCATGTCGCGGGCCAGGCCGGTGGCGCGTTCGAAGTCGTTGCTGGCGCCGGTCGTCATCTGGTTCATGAAGACTTCTTCGGCGATGCGGCCGCCGAACAGCATGCTGATCTGGCTCAGCATAAATTCACGGTCGTAGCTGTAGCGGTCTTGCGCGGGCAGGCTCATGGTCACGCCCAGCGCGCGGCCGCGCGGGATGATGGTGACCTYGTGGACCGGGTCGCACTTGGGCAGCAGCTTGCCGATCAGCGCGTGGCCGGACTCATGGTAGGCCGTGTTGCGGCGCTCTTCCTCGGGCATAACCATGCTCTTGCGCTCGGGGCCCATGAGGATCTTGTCCTTGGCTTTTTCGAAGTCCTGCATCTCGACGGTGCGGGCGTTGCGGCGCGCGGCCATCAGGGCGGCTTCATTGCAGAGGTTGGCGAGGTCGGCGCCGGACATGCCGGGCGTGCCGCGCGCGATCACGCTCGGATTCACGTCCTGGCCCAGCGGCACCTTGCGCATGTGCACGTTGAGGATCTGCTCGCGGCCGCGGATGTCGGGCAGCGTCACGTAGACCTGGCGGTCGAAGCGGCCGGGGCGCAGCAGGGCGGCGTCCAGGATGTCGGGGCGGTTGGTGGCGGCCACCACGATCACGCCGACGTTGGTTTCAAAGCCGTCCATCTCGACCAGCAWCTGGTTSAGSGTCTGCTCGCGYTCGTCRTTGCCGCCGCCCAGGCCGGCGCCGCGCTGGCGGCCGACCGCGTCGATTTCATCGATGAAGATGATGCAGGGGGCGTTTTTCTTGGCGTTCTCGAACATGTCGCGCACGCGGGCAGCGCCCACGCCGACGAACATTTCGACGAAGTCGGAGCCGGAGATCGAGAAGAAAGGCACTTTGGCCTCGCCGGCGATGCCCTTGGCGAGCAGGGTCTTGCCGGTGCCCGGGGGGCCGACCAGCAGCAGGCCGCGCGGAATGCGGCCGCCCAGTTTCTGGAATTTCTGCGGATCCTTGAGGAAGTCGACGACTTCCTTGACTTCTTCCTTGGCCTCGTCGCAGCCCGCGACGTCGGCGAAGGTGACCGGGTTGGTGGACTCGTCCAGCATGCGCGCCTTGGACTTGCCGAAGCTGAAGGCGCCGCCTTTGCCGCCGCCCTGCATCTGCCGCATGAAGTAGATCCACACGCCTATCAGCAGCAGCATGGGGCCCCAGCTGATCAGCAGCGAGGTGAGCAATGAGGTTTCTTCGCGGGGCTTGACGTCGAACTTGACGTCGTTGGCGATCAGGTCGCCGACCAGGCCGCGGTCCAGGTAGGTGGCGGTGGTGCGGACCTTGCGGTCGTCGACGGTGGTGGCCGAGATTTCGGTGCCGCCCTGGCCTTCGGCGATGGTGGCCTGCTTGATGCGCTTGCCGCGCACCTCTTCCAGGAACTCGGAGTAACCCAGGTAGTTGGAACCGGCGCCGCCGCGTGTATCAAATTGCTTGAATACGGTGAACAGCACCATGGCGATCACCAGCCAGATTGCAATTTTGGAAAACCACTGATTGTTCAAGGACTACTCCGGTGTAAGAACAAAAGTCACATGCGCCTGATTTTAGGCGTTTCAAGGGCAAAAACCGCGTATTCCGGTCCCGGCCCTTGGTTTAAAGCGGGTTTAGGGCTGCTGACACTGTGACATTTGCCACCGCGGTGTGTCTGAGATGTACCCATTTGCGCTCATTGTGCCGCCTGGCCAGGCTTTTTCAGCCCCCGGCCGATCAGAAAGGTTTCCGATGAGCCTGGGCGCGAAGCCTTGGGCTTGAGCGGTTTGACGAGCTTGAAGGTGTCCCGGAACAGCTTGACCAGCTGGTCGTAGCCGCTGCCATGGAACAACTTGACCACCAGCGTGCCCTCGGGTTTCATGCGGTTCTGCGCGAATTCCACGGCCAGCTCGATCAGGTGGGCGATGCGGGCCGCGTCGGCCGACTCTATGCCCGAGAGGTTGGGCGCCATGTCGGAGACCACCAGGTCCACCCGGACCTGGCCCTCGGGCGTGGCCAGGGCGTCTTCGAGCTTTTGCAGCACCTCGGCTTCGCGGAAATCGCCCTGGATAAAGGTCACGCCCTCGATGGGCTCCATGGGCAACAGATCGAGGCCGATGATGCGGCCGTTGAGCGTGCCCGCCGCAGCGCCGGTCGGCGAGAGCCGGCGCCGCACGTACTGGCTCCAGGCGCCGGGCGTGCTGCCCAGGTCGACAACGCAGTCGCCCGGCTTCACCAGGCCGAAGGTTTCGTCGATTTCCTTCAATTTGTAAGCGGCGCGGGCCCGGTAGCCCTCTTTCTGGGCGAGCTTCACGTAGGGGTCGTTGATGTGGTCGTGCAACCACGCCTTGTTGACTCTTCCCTTGCCGCCGGCCTTCACGGCGGTTTTACCGGCCGCCTTGGCGGCGGCCTTGGAGTCGGTCTGGACGCCGGGCTTGAAACCGGTCTTGGCATTTACTTTCATGGGGCCTATTGTCCTCTCCCCGACTCGCCCGATAATTGGGCCATGGCTCAAATACAACTTACCCCCGCCCAGCGCAAGGACCACCGCGCCGATGCCCACCACCTGAACGCGGTCGTGATGATCGGCTCCGACGGCCTGACCCCCGCCGTCAAGAAGGAAACCGACGCCGCGCTCAACGCCCACGGGCTCATCAAGGTGCGGGTGCTGTCGGACGACCGCGCCGGCCGCGAGGAGATCTTCCAGACCCTGGCCGACCAACTCAACGCCGCGCCCATCCAGCACATCGGCAAGCTGCTGGTCCTGTGGCGGCCCATGCCTCCCAAGGAAAAAAAGGTCAATGAAGACCGCATGCCCGGACCACGGGACGTCAAGGTGCTCAAGAACAGCTCGCGCCACGGCCAGCGTCCCGAGGTGAAAACCCTGCGTGTGCTGGGCAACCAGCGCCTCACGCCGGGCGGCACCGTCAAGCGCGCCAAGAAGCCCCAGCTCAAAAGCGCCAAGAAAAGCGCCCAGGGCTGAGCCGCTTTCCCGCCCCGGGGCAATCGCCCCGATAGGCGCCTTCTTCTTCACCGCGCGGCCTCAAGCCTTTAGATTCAAGACTTCCGCCCACAGCTATCCGCCATGACCAATCCCCTCCTCGATTTCTCCGACCTCCCGCTGTTCGACCGTATCCAGCCCGAACATGTGGGCCCCGCCGTCGACGAGCTCATGGCCAAAGCCGACGCGGCGCTCGAAACCGTCACCGCCCCGGATTTCCCGGCCACCTGGGCCGGCATCGCCCGCGTGCTGGACGTCGCCACCGAGAACCTGGGCCGCGCCTGGGGCGCCGTGAGCCACCTCAACAGCGTGGCCGACACGCCCGAGCTGCGCGCCGCCTACAACGCCGCCCTGCCGCGCGTGACCGAGTTCTGGACCCGCCTGGGTGCCGACGAGCGCCTGTACGCCAAGTACAAAGCCATCGATGTGGCCACCCTGAACACCGAGCAGCGCCAGGCCCACAAAAACGCCATCCGCAACTTTGTGCTCTCCGGCGCCGAGCTGAAAGGTGCCGACCGCGAGCGCTTCGCGAAAATCCAGGAACGCCAGGCCGAGCTGAGCCAGAAATTCAGCGAGAACGCGCTGGACGCGACCGACGCCTTCGCCTACTACGCGACCGAGGCCGAAATCACCGGCATCCCGGCCGACGTGCTGCAGACCGCGCGCGCCCAGGCCGAGGCCGAAGGCAAGGCCGGCTATCGCCTGAGCCTCAAGATGCCCAGCTACCTGCCCGTGATGCAGTTCGCCGTCAGCGGCAAGCTGCGCGAAACCCTGTACAAGGCCTACACCACCCGCGCCAGCGACCAGGCCGCACCCGAGTTCAGTAAATTTGACAACGGCGCGATCATGCAGGAGATCCTCGCGCTGCGCCTCGAGGAAGCGCAGCTGCTGGGCTACCGCAATTTCGGCGAGGTGTCGGTGGTCGCCAAAATGGCCCAGTCGCCCGACGAAGTCATCACCTTTTTGCGCGACCTCGCGCGCCGCGCCCGTCCCTATGCCGAAAAAGACGTCGCCGACCTGCGCGCCTTCGCCGCCGGCCAGCTGAACCTGGCCGAGCTCCAGCCCTGGGACTACGCCTACGTCGGCGAAAAGCTCAAGGAAGCGCGCTACGCCTTCAGCGAGCAGGAAGTCAAACAGTACTTCACCGCGCCCAAGGTGCTGGCCGGCCTCTTCAAGATCGTCGAAACCCTGTTTGAAGTCGCCATCCGCAAGGATTCGGCACCGGTGTGGAAGCCTGGCGTGGAGTTCTACCGCATTGAACGCGGCGGCGAACTCGTCGGCCAGTTCTACCTAGACCAGCCGGCCCGCACCGGCAAGCGCGGCGGCGCCTGGATGGACGACGTGCGCGCCCGCTGGCTGCGCCCCGACACCGGCAAGCTGCAAACCCCGGTGGCCCACCTGGTCTGCAATTTCGCCGACGGCGTCGGCGGCAAGCCGGCGCTGCTCACACACGACGACGTGACCACGCTGTTCCACGAGTTCGGCCACGGCCTGCACCACATGCTCACGCAGGTCAACGAGCGCGACGTCTCCGGCATCAGCGGCGTCGAGTGGGACGCGGTCGAGTTGCCCAGCCAGTTCATGGAGAACTTCTGCTGGGAATGGGACGTGCTCAAGCACATGACGGCCCACGTCGACACCGGCGCGCCGCTGCCGCGCGCGCTGTTCGACAAGATGCTGGCCGCCAAGAACTTCCAGAGCGGCATGCAGACGCTGCGCCAGGTCGAGTTCTCGCTGTTCGACATGCTGCTGCACACCTCGCACAAGCCGGCCGACGACCTGATGGGCCTCTTGAACGAGGTGCGCCGCGAAGTCGCCGTGATCCCCTCGCCGCCCTACAGCCGCACCGCGCATACCTTCAGCCACATTTTTTCGGGCGGTTATGCCGCCGGCTACTACAGCTACAAATGGGCCGAGGTGCTGTCGGCCGACGCCTACGCCGCCTTCGAGGAAACGGCTACAGCTGCGCCCTCGCTGGCCGGCGACGATGGCGGCAAGACCACGGTCACGGTGGAAACCGGCCGAAAATACCGCCAGGCCATCCTGGAAGCCGGCGGAAGCCGCCCCGCCATGGAGTCTTTCAAGGCTTTCCGCGGCCGCGAACCCTCGATTGATGCTTTGCTGCGTCATCAGGGTATGGCCTGACACCCTCGAAACGCCTAAAACGTTGTGAGACTTGCAGGGCCTGCGTTAAGCTTGTCCTATCCCTGTTTCCCCCTACCCGTACCTGAGACCGACTGGAACACCATGAAGACAAATGCCGTGAAATCYCTCGCGCCCCACACCCTGCTGGCCCTGGCAGTGCTCGCGGGCGGTCTTTTTTCGCCCCTGGCCCAAGCCCAGCCGGTCTACCGCATCGTCGGCCCCGACGGCAAGGTGACCTTCTCCGACCAGCCGCCGCCCGCGGCCACCAATGCCAAGGTCAGCGCGGCCAATACCGGCGGCCCCGGTGGCGCGGCCCCCACCGGCCTGCCTTTCGAATTGCGGCAAATCGCCAACAAATACCCGGTCACCCTGTATTCCGGCAACGACTGCAGCCCCTGCGGCATCGCCAAATCCATGCTGACCAACCGCGGCATCCCGTTTTCCGAGCGCACCGTCATCACCACCGAGGACTTCAAGGCCTTGCAGCGGCTCAGCGGCGATACCTCCCTGCCCTTCGCCACCATCGGCAGCCAGCAGCTCAAGGGCTTTTCCGATGTGGAATGGACTCAGTTCCTGAACGCCGCCGGCTACCCCCCCGCCTCGGTGCTGCCGTCCAGCTACCGCCCACCGGCTGCCACGCCCCTGGTGGCCGTCACCGCGCCATCGGCCACGGGCAACGGCCCAGCCCGCGCCGCCGCGGCGCCCGCACCTGCAGCCCCGCCGCCACCCGCGGCGGAAAACCCGACCGGCATCAAGTTCTAAGCAAGGCTGTCCTCCAACGCAAAACGCCGGGTTCTCACCCGGCGTTTTGCTTTCAGGGCCTGTCCGCAGGCCGTGAAGCTTCCTAGAACACCAGCGTCTTCACGCCGCCCGGCGCGCCCAGCAGGCACACATGGGCTTTCTGGAAGGCGAACACCCCCACCGTCACCACGCCCGGCCACTGGCTGACCTGGGTCTCAAAAGCCAGCGGGTCGGTGATCTTCAGGCCGGTCACGTCCAGGATGTGCTGGCCGTTGTCGGTCACCAGCGGCTTGCCGTCCTTCAGGCGCAGCACGGCTGTGCCGCCCAGCGCCGCGAACTGGCGCGCGATGCGCTGGGTGGCCATCGGGATCACTTCCACCGGCAGCGGGAAATTGCCCAGCACCGGCACCAGCTTGGATTCGTCGGCGATGCAGACGAACTTGTGCGACTGCGCGGCCACGATTTTTTCGCGCGTAAGCGCCGCACCGCCGCCCTTGACCATATGGCCCGCGTTGTCGATTTCATCGGCACCGTCGATGTAGACGCCCAGCTCGTCGACCTCCGTCGCATCGAAGACCTTGATGCCCAGCGCCTGCAGGCGTTCGGTGGACGCCACCGAGCTGGACACCGCGCCCTTGATGCGGTCCTTCATGGTGGCCAGCGCGTCGATGAATTTGTTGACCGTGGAGCCGGTGCCGACGCCGACAATGCTGCCTTCTTCCACATAGTGCAGGGCGGCCTGGCCGACCAGGGTTTTGAGTTCGTCTTGGGTCATGGGAGTGTTGGGAGGGGGAAATCGGAAGGTGAAACGGGTTTTGCGACAATCGGGGCCAGTACAAGCCACCTCCACCGAATTATCCAATGTCCCTGCTCCCCTACGCCCTGGCCCGTCCCTTTTTATTTGGCCTGGACGCCGAAACCGCCCACGAGCTGACCATGGCCTCGCTGGCGCGCACCCAGGGCACGCCGCTGGCCCTGGCCTACCTGTCCAGCCGCGTCAGCGACCCGATAGAGCTGGCCGGCCTCAAGTTCCCCAACCGCGTCGGCCTGGCTGCCGGGCTGGACAAAAACGCCCGCTGCATCGACGGCCTGGCCGCCATGGGTTTCGGCTTTGTCGAGGTCGGCACCGTCACCCCCAAGGGCCAGCCCGGAAACCCCAAGCCGCGCATGTTCCGACTGCCCGAGGCCAACGCGCTGATCAACCGCCTGGGCTTCAACAACGAAGGCCTGGACGCCTTCCTGGCCAATGTGCGGCGCTCCAGCGTGCGCAAGCCCGGCGCGCAAGGCGGCCTGCTGCTGGGCCTGAACATCGGCAAGAACGCCGCCACCCCGATTGAAAACGCGGTCGACGACTACCTGGTCTGCCTGGACGGCGTCTACCCGCATGCCGACTACGTCACCGTCAACATCTCCAGCCCCAACACCAAAAACCTGCGCGCGCTGCAAAGCGACGAGGCGCTCGACGCCCTGCTGGGCCGCATCGCCGAGCGCCGCGAGGCCCTGGCCGCGCAGCATGGCAAGCGCGTGCCCATCTTCGTGAAGATCGYGCCCGACCTCGACGAAGCCCAGGTGGCCGTCATCGCCGCCACGCTGCAGCGCCACGCCATGGACGGCGTGGTCGCCACCAACACCACGCTCAGCCGCGATGCCGTCAAAGGCATGCGCCATGCCGAAGAAGCCGGCGGCCTGAGCGGCGCACCGGTGCTCGAAGCCAGCAACCGCGTCATCACCCAGCTGCGCGCGGCGCTCGGCAAGGGCTTCCCCATCATCGGCGTGGGCGGCATTTTGAGCGGCGCCGACGCCGTTTCCAAGATCAAGGCCGGCGCCGACGTGGTGCAGATCTACACCGGGCTGATTTACAAGGGCCCGGACCTTGTCACGCAGGCCGCGCAGGCGATCAAGAAGAGCCGTTAAGCCTTGGCCGCCGCGCGCTTTTTGGGCGCGGCTTTTTTGGCGACGGCCTTGCGCGGCGCGCGCGCCCTGGCCCCCAGCTCCACCCACACCGGCGCATGGTCGCTCGCGTGCTCCTGCCCGCGCACCCAGCGGTCCACGCCCGCGGCTTTCAGGCGCGGCGCGAGCGCGGCGTTCAGCAGGATGTGGTCTATGCGCAGGCCCGCATCGCGCTGCCAGTGCTGGCGGAAGTAATCCCAGAAGGTGTAGATGCGCTCGTCCGGGTGCAGCGCGCGCAGGCTGTCCACCCAGCCTTGGGCCAGCAGCTTTTCATAGGCCGCGCGGCTTTCGGGCTGCAGCAGCGCATCCTTGCGCCATGACTTGGGGTTGTAGATGTCGAAGTCCGTCGGCACCACATTGAAGTCGCCGGCCAGCACCACCGGGTGCTCCGAGGCATACAGCGCCTTTGCGTGCGCCTGCAGGCGGCTGAACCAGGCCAGCTTGTAATCAAACTTCGGGCCGGGCTGCGGGTTGCCGTTGGGCAGGTAGAGGCAGGCCACGACGATGCCGTCCACCGCCGCTTCCAGGTAGCGGCTCTGGTCGTCGGCCGGGTCGCCGGGCAGCTCGCGGCGTATCTCCAGCGGCGCCTGGCCTTTGGCCAGAATCGCCACGCCGTTCCAGGATCGCTGGCCTTTCCACAAGGCTTCATAACCCGCCTCGCGCAGGGCCTGCTGCGGGAACACGCCGTCCAGCGCCTTGAGTTCCTGCAGGCAGGCCACGTCAGGCGCTTCCTTCTCCAGCCAATCAAGCAACTGCGGCAAGCGCGTCTTGATGCCGTTGACGTTGAAGGTCGCGATCTTCATCAGGCGCCGGTCAAACTTCGGTCAAACCCCGGGTGAAGGTTTTCCCCGGCCCGGCGTGCGCCGGAAGGCCTCGGCGCCGCCGCTGCCGCCGCCGTCGGGAAAGCTGTGCTGCCTGAGCTTGCCGGCCACGCCGGGCTCCGCGGGCTTCATGGGTTTTTCGATCAGGGTGCTGGCATCGTTGCCGTCGGCGGCATCGTCCGGCTCACTGTGGGGCGGGTGCGGCACGGGCGCGCCTTCGCCGGTCTTGGCGCGTGTGGGGCTGGTGGTGTTTCTGGCCATGCTTTCAAGGTAGCAGCCCTGCCGCCCGCGCCGTGTCGGACAACACCGCAAGGGCTTCAGGGTAAGCACCGAGCCCGCATAGAGACTGTCCCCTAGAGTACCCGGYGGGCTTTGTCGCTCCCCCTGTTGCGACTACGATGCAGGCAGTTTTGACAGGAGACCCGCTTTTGGCCGCGACCCCATCTTCCAACCCTGCGTCGGGCCCCTCCGGTCCTTCCGCTTATCCCCACCTGCTGGCCCCGCTGGACCTGGGCTTCACCACCCTCAAGAACCGCGTGCTCATGGGCAGCATGCACACCGGCCTGGAAGACGGGCGCAAACACTTTCCCGCCATGGCCGCCTACTTCGCCGAACGCGCGCGCGGCGGCGTGGGCCTGATGGTCACCGGCGGCTTCGCGCCCAACATCGCCGGCTGGACCAAACCCTTCGCCGGCATGCTCGCCAGCTCGGGTGCGGCGCGCCGCCACAAGCAGGTCACCGATGCCGTGCATGCGGAAGGCGGCAAGATCGCGCTGCAGATCCTGCACACCGGCCGCTACGGCTACCACCCGCTGTGCGTCGCGCCCTCACGCATCCAGAGCCCGATCTCGCCCTTCACGCCGCGCGAGCTCAGCGTGGGCGGCATAGAGCGGCAGATCCGCGCCTTCATACGCTGCGCCATGCTGGCGCGCG
>NZ_JBFUBY010000088.1:0-17879 GCF_056405515.1 Polaromonas sp. P1_G2 | reverse complement strand
CGACGAGACTGTGCAGGTGCAGATGAACACCTACACGCTGGCCCTCGAATATTGGGCGCGCTGGAATTCCTGAGGCGCGTACGACAGGGGCATGCCCGGCATTGCTGCTACATTGCCAGGGATTCGCCTCGGCGACCCCTGGACATAGAAGAGCAAAACATGCCGCCGACCACTCCCGATATTCACGACGACTCTGAAAAACCTTCCCCGCTGCGTGTACTGGTCCTCGGCGGCACTGGCTTTATCGGACGCCATGCCGTCGCGGCGCTGCATGCCGCTGGTGCGCAGCTTGCGATAGGCAGCCGCCATCCGGAGCGCCACGAAGCCGCCTATCCCTTTGCCGCCATGCGCCTTGCGCGCTTTGAGCAGCTGCTGAACCCGGATGCCTGGGACGCCTTGCTCAAAGACGTGGACGTGGTCGTCAACTGCGTGGGCATCCTGCGCCAGCGGCCGAATGAGTCTTACGACCACGTGCACCACCGCGCACCGGCGGCGCTGGCCCTGGCCTGTGCCACGGCGGGCATTCGCTTCATCCACACCTCGGCCCTGGGTCTGCATGAAGGTGCCAAAAGCCGCTTCCTGTCGAGCAAGCTGCTCGGCGAACGTGCCATCGCAGCCTCGGGCGGCGACTACGCCATCGTGCGCCCCTCGCTGCTGGACGGCGAAGGCGGCTTTGGCGCGCGCTGGCTGCGCGGCCTGTCGCGCTCGCCCTTGCACGCCATCCCGCGCGCCGCGCGCGGCGGCATCGCGGCGATGACGGCCGCCGATCTCGGCCTGGCCTTTGCCGTCCTGGCGGCTTTGTCCTCCCTGGCCGCGCATCGCGAAGTTGAACTGGGCGGCACGCGCCGCTACGGCTACGCCGAGTACCTGCGTGCGCTGCGCGCCGACTACACCGGCACTGGCGCCTTGCAATTGCCGCTGCCCAACTGGATGGCGCGGGTGGGCTCGCATGTTTGCGACGTGCTGCATTTCTCTCCTTTCTCCTATGGGCACTGGATCCTGCTACAGCGGGACAACGTTCCCCGGCCGAACCGGCTGCCGGAATTGCTGGGGCGTGAACCTCACGCCATCGGGTCAAACATGGCCCCCGAGCCCGCCATGGCCCGCGCTGGCAAAATAGGGCCTCATGACCTCCCCGACACGACCGCAAGCCGAAGCCCGTAGCGCCTACAAAGCTTTCCGCGACATCGGCACCCGCTGGTCCGACAACGACATCTACGGCCACGTCAACAACGTCGTCTACTACAGCTGGTTCGACACCGCCGTCAACGGCCTGCTGATTGAACGCGGCGCCATCGACATTCACACCGGCGGCGTGATCGGCCTGGTGATAGAGACCCAATGCAACTACTTCGCGCCGCTGGCCTTTCCCGAGCCCGTGGTGGCCGGGATTCGTGTGGCGCATGTCGGCTCGTCCAGCGTGCGCTACGAGGTGGCCTTGTTCCCCGGCGATGAACGCCAGCTGTGCGCCGCCAAAGGCCATTTCATCCACGTCTATGTAGACCGCGCCACGCGCCGGCCGGCGCCGCTTCCGCCTGAACTGCTTTCCGTACTGGAGACCCTCCGATGACCCAGGCACCGCCCGTGCTTCCCTATATCACTCCCCGCCACGCGGGTGATGCGCGCAACGCGGTGGAAGAAGCCATCGTGAGCCGCCAGTCGATACGCCAGTTTCTGCCGAAACCGGTGCCGCGTGAAACCATCGCCCACCTGCTTGAAGTTGCGAGCCGCGCGCCGTCGGGCACCAACACCCAGCCCTGGAAGGCTTATGTGTTGCAGGGCGCCACCCGCGACACGCTGGTCGAAAAGGTCTGCCAGGCCCATGACGCGTTGCACGCCAATCCGGCCCTGGCGGCCGAGTACAAAGAGGAATACGACTACTACCCCGAACAGTGGGTCTCGCCCTATATCGACCGCCGGCGCGCAAACGGCTGGGGCCTCTATGGCCTGCTGGGCATCACCAAGGGTGACAAGGACAGGATGCATGCGCAGCACCACCGCAACTTCCAGTTTTTCGACGCGCCCGTGGGCCTGATGTTCACGCTGGACCGCGTGATGGGCCGGGGATCGCTGGTGGACTACGGCATGTTCATGCAGAACCTTATGGTGGCCGCGCGCGGCCTGGGCCTGCACACCTGCCCGCAGGCCGCCTGGAACGGCTACGCCAAAATCATCCTGCCGCACATAGGCGCGGGTGAGGACGAGATGCTGGTGTGCGGCATGGCGCTGGGCTATGCAGATGAGGCGGCGCTGGTCAATACCTTCCGTACGCCAAGAGTCCCCGCTTCCGAGTTCACCACCTGGCTGGACTGAAGGCGTGACTTTTTCCGTGGTCCAGCTGCTCGGTGGACTGTCTTACGCCACCACGCTGTTCCTGATGGCGGCAGGCCTCACGCTGATCTTCGGCGTGACGCGCATCGTCAACTTCGCGCACGGCAGTTTTTTCATGCTGGGCGCGCTGTTCACGGCGCATTGGGTCACGCACTGGTTCCCGGCCTGGGGTGAGAGCGCTCCGCTATACCTTCTTGCGATTCTGATGGGCGCGGCCTGCGCGGGGCTGGCGGGCGCCGCGGCTGAATTCCTGCTGCTCAGGCGCATGAGCGGCGCGCCCGAGCTTTACCAGCTGGTCGCCACCTTCGGCCTCACGCTGGCGATGCACGATGCGATGCAGTGGGGTTTCGGCCCCGACGAGGTGTTCGCGCCGCGCTTTCCGGGCCTCAAGGGCTCGGTGCAGATCGGCGATGAGTTCTTCCCTGTCTACCAGCTCGCGATGATCGCGCTGGGTCCGCTGGTCTGGCTGGGCCTGCACCTGCTGCTGCGCCGCTCGCGCTTCGGCCAGCGCCTGCGCGCCGCCACGCAAGATCGCTCGATGCTTGCCGCCCTCGGCATCAACCCGCGCCCGCTGATGCTGGGCGCCGTGGTACTGGGATGCGCGCTCGCGGGCCTGGCCGGGGCACTGCAGCTTCCGCGCGAGCCGGCTCATCTGCAGATGGACATGAACGTCATCGTGGAAACCTTTGTGGTGGTGGTCACCGGCGGGCTGGGCAGCATAGGCGGCGCTTTTGTGGCTGCGTTGCTGATTGGGCTGGTCCATGCCTTCGGCATCAGCGTGTTTCCGCAGGCCACGCTGGTCGTTGTGTTCCTGACCATGGCCGTGGTGCTGGTGTTCCGGCCCCAGGGGCTCAACGGCAAGGCGATCTCCGCGCAGGAGGCCGGCGGCGGCGTGCGCGAGGCGGCCCAGAAATTTCGCGGCCTGGCAACAGGCGCGGCCGGGTCTTCGGCGATCACCGCCGCCTTTGTGCTGCTGGCCGGCCTGGCATGGGCGGGCGGGCCTTACTGGCAGGCACTTGCGGCCGACGCGCTGATCCTCATGATCTTCGGCATCAGCCTGCAGTCCATGATGGCGCTGGGCGGCCTGGTCAGCTTCGGGCATGCCGCATTCTTTGCGTTGGGCGCCTATGGCGCGGCACTGTCGCACAGCCTCTGGGGCGCGTCGCTGCCGCTGGCACTGGCGGCCGGCTGCGGCGCGGCCCTGGCGGTGGCCGCGGTGTTCGGCGCGGCGGTGGTGCGCAGCAGTGGTGTTTACCTGGCCATGCTGTCACTGGCGCTCGCGCAGGTGATCTGGGCCGGCGCCACGCAGTGGGTCGACTTCACCGGCGGCGACAACGGCCTGATCGGGCTCACGCTGGTGAGCGACGAGGGCCGGCCGGTGTTTTACGCGCTGCTGGTGGCGCTGGCATTGGTGGCCGTGGCCGCGCTGCGCTTTCTGGGCCGATCCGTCATGGGGGCTGCGCTGCAGGCCCTGCGCGACGCGCCTTTGCGCGCCTCGGCCTCGGGGCTGGCGGTGGGCTGGCTCAAGTACCGAATTTTTGTGGAAAGTGCCGTGCTGGCCGGCCTGGCCGGCGGCCTGTTCGCCGCGCACAAGGGCGCGGTGTTCCCCTCGCTCGCGTCGGTCTCCACTTCGGTCGACGCCTTGCTGGTGGTCTTGCTGGGCGGCGTGCACCAGCTCTGGGGCGCGGTTGCGGGCAGCATCGTGCTGAGCTATGCCAGCGCCGAGCTGGGTCGGGAAGTGACTTACTGGCGCGGCCTGCTGGGCGTCTTCATCATGCTGATCATGGTGGCCTCGCCCTCGGGGCTGCTGGGTTTGCTCCCGCGGCTTGCCGGCATCTGGCGGCGTAAGCCTCGAAAGGTCGCCTGATGCTGCAGGTCCGGCAACTCGTCAAACACTTTGACGGCCTGCGTGCCGTGGACGGCGTGAGCTTTGAAGTGCCGGCGGGCCAGTGCGTGGCCCTGATAGGCCCCAACGGCGCCGGCAAGTCCACCACCTTTGCCTGCATCGCCGGCCAGTACCCGCTCACGGGCGGCGACATCGCCTGGAACGGCCAGGCGCTGCAGGGGCTCAGCCCGCAGGCGCGCCTGCGGCAGGGCGTGGCGCGCACCTTCCAGGTGGCCCAGGTGTTTGAAGCGCTCACGGTGCTGCAGAACGTGCAGCTCGCCGTGCAAGCGCGGCTGGGCTCGCGGGCCGTTTCCGCTTTCAGGCAACTGGATGGCCAGGCGCGCGAGCCGGCCCTGGCCTTGCTGGCGCAGATCGGGCTTGAAGCGCTGGCGGCGCAGGATGCGCTGAGCCTGCCCTACGGCGCAAAGAAGCGGCTCGAACTGGCCCTGGCGCTGGCGGCCCGGCCGCAGCTCCTGTTGCTGGACGAACCCGCCGCTGGTCTCGCCGGGCCTGAGCGCGCCGACCTGATGAAACTCGTGAAGCGGCTGGCGGGGCAGGGTATGGCGGTGCTCTATACCGAACACAATATGGACGCCGTTGCCGGTGTGGCCGACCGCGTGCTGGTGCTGATTGAAGGCCGGCTGGCCGCACAGGGCTCCTTCGAAGAAATCTCGCGCGACGCCGTGGTGCGCAGCCGCTACCTGGGCGATGCGGGCAGCGAAGGGGCGGGCCATGCTTGAGGTTGACAAGCTCAATGCTTTTTACGGTCCGGCCCAGGCGCTGTTTGGTGTGTCGCTGCAAGTGGCGCCCGGTGAACTGGTGGTGCTGCAGGGCCTCAACGGCGCCGGGAAATCCACCTTGCTCAAATCCGTGATGGGCCTGGAGGTGCGCACCGAAGGCCACATCCGCTACCGCGACCCGGCGGGTGCCCAGGGCACGGACCTGGCCCCCATTGAACGCTGGGACACCCACCGCCGCGCGCAGGCCGGCCTGGGGTATGTCGCCGAAGACCGGCGGCTCTTCACCGAACTCACGGTGCGCGAGAACCTGCGCGTCGCGGCGGGCCGCGACGTGGCGGCGCAGGAGGCCAGGGCGCTGGACCTGTTCCCCGCGCTCAAGTCCATGCTGGGACGCCGCGCCGCGCAGATGAGCGGCGGGGAGCAGCAGATGCTCGCGATTGCCCGCACCTTGATGACCGGTCCCCGCATCCTGCTGCTCGATGAACCCTGCGAGGGCATTGCCCCCGTGCTGGTGGAAGCGATTCGCGATGCGCTGCTGGCGCTGCGGCAGCAGGGCCTGGGCCTGCTGGTGGCCGAGCAGAACCAGCTACTCGCTGCCCGCGCTGACAGGCTGGTTTTGCTGGTTGCGGGTAAAGTCAGGGGTTCGTGAAGAATGACCCGTTTCTTTCCCGTTTTTGCTGTTTTCTCTCTTCTCTTTTTAACTCTCCCATTTCCTCCAAAAGGACCACCCCATGAGCAACATCACGACCACCCCCTCCGGCCTGCAGTATGAAGACACCGTGCTGGGCACCGGCGCCATCGCCAAGGCGGGCCAGAACGTCAAGGTCCACTACACCGGCTGGCTCTACAACAACGGCGTGCAAGGCGCCAAGTTCGATTCCAGCAAGGACCGCGGCCAGCCTTTTGAGTTCTCGCTGGGCGCGGGCCAGGTCATACGGGGCTGGGACGAAGGCGTGCAGGGCATGTCGGTGGGCGGCACGCGCCGCCTGATCATCCCGGCCGAGCTGGGCTACGGCGCGCGCGGCGCCGGCGGCGTGATTCCGCCGAACGCCACCTTGCTGTTTGAAGTGGATTTCCTGGGCACCTGAGTTAGCGCGAATTGAAGGCCCGCATGCATGGTTTGCGGCGGGCCTGTTCACCTGATTAACCACCAAGGCGCCTTGGCGCCGCGGCCTCAAGCGTTCTCCATGATTATTACCAGCTTGCTCGATACGGATCTGTACAAGTTCACCATGATGCAGGTGGTCTTGCACCAGTTTCCGGGTGCCGAGGTGGAGTACCGTTTCAAGTGCCGCAACGCAGGCGCACCCGGCATAGGCGACCTGGCGCCCTATGTCACCGAGATACGCGAGGAAATCCGCGGCCTGTGCAGCCTGCGGTTCCAGGATGCCGAGCTGGCCTACCTCAAGGCCATGCGTTTCATCAAAAGCGACTTCATTGATTTCCTCGGCATCTTCCGGCTCAATGAGAAGTATGTGGACGTCACGGCGCTGCCTTCGGGTGAAATCGAGGTGTCGATCAAGGGCCCCTGGCTGCACACCATCCTGTTCGAGATCCCGGTGCTCGCCATCATCAACGAGGTCTACTTTCGCAACACGCAGAAGAAGGCCGACGTCAGCGAAGGCCGCCGGCGGCTGGACACCAAGATAGGCCAGTTGCAGGCCGAGGGCCTGGGCGCGCTCAAGATCGCCGACTACGGCACGCGCCGCCGCTTCGGCAAAGCCTGGCACGAGGAAGTGCTGCGCACGCTGGTCACCCGCCTCGGCACGGGAGTGCACGGCCAGCTCGCCGGCACCAGTAACGTGCTGTTCGCGATGAAGCTGGGCCTGACGCCCCTGGGCACCATGGCGCATGAGTACCTGCAGGCCTGCCAGGCGCTGGGGCCGCGGCTGCGCGACAGCCAGGTCTTCGGGTTCGAGTCCTGGGCGAAGGAGTACCGGGGCGACCTGGGCATCGCGCTGTCCGATGTCTACGGCATGAGCGCTTTCCTGCGCGACTTTGACATGTACTTCTGCAAGCTGTTCGACGGCGCGCGCCACGACAGCGGGGACCCGTTCCAGTGGGGCGAGCGCATGCTCGCGCATTACACAAAAAATCGCGTCGACCCCAAGACCAAGACGCTGATCTTCAGCGACGGACTCACGGTGCCGCGCACCATAGAGCTCTACCAGCAGTTCAAGGGCCGCTGCCAGTTGGCTTTCGGCATAGGCACCAACCTGACCAACGACCTCGGCTACGAGCCGCTGCAGATCGTCATCAAGATGATCCGCTGCAACGGCCAGCCGGTGGCCAAGCTGTCCGACACCCCTTCCAAGAACATGTGCGACGACGAAAAATATCTGGCCTATCTGCGCCAGGTTTTTGAAATCACCTCGCCTGCATAATCGATAGCTTACTTATCTTCTATTTGAAAACCAGCGCGTGGCTATAGCAGGCGTCCCCCTTGATTTCGTATTGTTTGGCCTGACGCTGCTCGGTGTGGCGGTGTTGCACCACCACACGCTCAGGGTGGCGCTGGTGGGCCTGGCGGTGATCACGCTCTACAAGCTTGTGCTGGGCGATTTTTCCGGGGTGCCCGGCCTGGGCGGCCTGCTGCAATTGCTGGCGCACGAGTGGGTGACGCTGGCCAACCTACTGGGGCTGCTGCTGGGCTTCGCGCTGCTGTCCGACCACTTTGAAAAAAGCGGCATTCCAGCGCTGCTGCCGCGCTACCTGCCCGACGACTGGAAGGGCGGCTTTGTAATGCTGGTGCTGGTCTTCGTGCTTTCCAGCTTTCTCGACAACATCGCGGCGGCCATGATAGGCGGCACCATGGCGGCCGTGCTCTACCGCAAACGCGTCCACATCGGTTTCCTGGCCGCCATCGTGGCCGCCAGCAATGCGGGGGGCTCGGGCAGCGTGGTGGGCGACACCACCACCACCATGATGTGGATAGGCGGCGTCTCGCCGGGCCAGGTGTTCGAGTCTTATGTGGGCGCCGTGGTGGCGCTGGCCATCTTCGGCGTGATCGCCGCGCGCCAGCAGCACGCCTTTCAGCCCATCATGAAAGACGCCGTGCCGGGCGCGCAGCTGCATTGGGCGCGCCTGGGCATCGTCGCGATCATCCTGCTGTCGGCGGTGGCCGCCAATGTGTATTTCAACCTGCGCAATCCCGTGGTGCTTGAACAGCTTCCGGTGATCGGCATCGCCGTGTGGGCCGCGATCGTGCTGACCACTCCCTGGCGCCGCCCCAGTTGGAGCCTGCTGCCCGATGCCGCGCGTGGCAGCGTGTTCCTGTTGTCGCTGGTCTTGTGCGCCTCCATGATGCCGGTGCAGCACTTGCCGGCCGCCAGCTGGCAAACCGCTTTCGGCCTGGGTTTTGTGAGCGCGGTGTTCGACAACATTCCACTCACGGCGCTGGCCCTGCGCCAGGGCGGCTACGACTGGGGCTTCCTGGCCTATGCCGTCGGCTTCGGCGGCAGCATGCTGTGGTTCGGCTCCTCCGCAGGCGTGGCACTGTCCAATATGTACCCCGAGGCCAAGTCGGTCGGCGCCTGGCTCAAGGGCGGCTGGCATGTGGCGCTGGGCTACGTGATCGGRTTCTTCGTGCTGCTGGCCGTGCTGGGCTGGCATCCCGACGCACCCCGGGTGCGGCAAGCTGCGGCCACTTCACCTTCTATATCGGCTGTTGATTCTTCCGCTGAATCTGTAGCATCGTCTTCCACCAAACCTGAACCACCATGAGCAAACCCAAAATCCTCGTCGCACGCGCCGTGTTCCCCGAAGTCATCGCCCGCCTGGAGCAACATTTCGAGGTCGAATCCAACCAGGGTGACGAGACCTGGTCCAAGGCCCAGCTGACCGAGCGCCTCAAAGGCAAGGCCGGCGCCTTCACCACCGGCGGCGACAAGATTGATGCGGAAGTGCTGGCCGCCTGCCCGGGCCTGAAGATCTGCGCCAACATGGCCGTGGGCTACAACAATTTCGACATCGACGCGATGACGGCGGCCGGCGTGCTGGCCACCAATGCGCCCGACGTGCTGACCGAAACCACGGCCGACTTCGGCTTCGCGCTGCTGATGGCCACGGCCCGCCGCGTCACCGAGAGCGAACACTATCTGCGCGCCGGCAAATGGACCAAATGGAGCTACGACATGTTCGCCGGTTCCGACATCCACGGCGCCACCCTGGGCATCCTGGGCATGGGCCGCATAGGGCAGGGCATCGCCAAACGCGGCGCCCATGGCTTTGGCATGAAGGTGATTTACCACAACCGTTCGCGCCTGGATGCCGCGCTGGAGGCCGAGTGCAAGGCCAGTTATGTCGGCAAGGACGAACTGCTCAAGACGGCCGACCACCTGGTGCTGGTGCTGCCGTATTCGCCGGCCTCCCACCACAGCATTGCGGCAGCCGAGCTGGCCATGATGAAGCCGACCGCGACGCTGATCAACATTGCGCGCGGCGGCATTGTGGACGATGCCGCATTGGCCGCGGCCTTGCGTGACAAACGCATCGCGGCCGCCGGGCTGGACGTGTTTGAGGGCGAGCCCAAGGTGCATCCCGACCTGCTGACGGTGCCCAACGTGGTGTTGACGCCGCACATCGCCAGCGCCACCATCCCCACACGCCTGGCCATGGCCAGCCTGGCCGCCGACAACCTGATCGCGTTTTTCAGCGGCAAGAAGCCTCCGACCCCGCTCAACCCTGCGGTACTGGCCGGTCAATAAGCACGAAGAAGGCGGCAAGCGGACAATGAACCCATGATGGAAACCTGGCTGATGATCGCCCTGGGAGTGGCCAACCTGCTCCTGTTGGTCTGGCTGCTGCTACGCAAGCCCGCCGAACCATCGGATACCGGCCGCGTCGAGTTGCTGGCGAATATGGCGGCAGGCCACGACAAGCTGGAGCGCGAGCTGCGCCGCGAGATCGGTGACAACTCACGCAGCAGCCGCCAGGAATTGGCGACCACCTTCGCGACTTTCCAGCAAACCCTGGTGCAGCAAAGCGCGGAGGCCATCCGCACCCAGAACACGCAGATCGACGCATTCGCGCAGCAGCTGACCTTGTTGCAGAAAACGCTGTCGGACACCCTGACCACGCAGCTGCAGTCCGTCAGCGAATCAAACGCCAGGCGCATGGTTGAAGTACGCGAGACGCTGGAAAAACAACTCGCGCAATTGCAGCAGACCAACTCGGCCAAGCTTGACGAGATGCGCAAGACGGTCGACGAAAAGCTGCAGACCACGCTGGAAACACGCCTGGGCGAAAGCTTCAAGCAGGTGGCCGACCGGCTGGAGCAGGTGCACAAGGGCCTGGGCGAGATGCAGACTTTGGCGCAGGGCGTGGGCGACCTCAAGCACCTATTGACCAATGTGAAAACCCGCGGAATTTTCGGCGAAGCGCAGCTGTCGGCGCTGCTGGAGCAGGTGTTCACCGTCGACCAGTACGCGGCCCAGGTCGTCACGCGGCGCGGCGGCAAGAACCCGGTCGACTTCGCGATCAAGCTGCCGGGCCGGTCGGATTCGGGCGAACCGCTGTGGCTGCCCATAGACGCGAAATTCCCGAATGAAGACTATGAGCGCCTGCTGGACGCGCAGCAGCGCGCCGATGTGCTGGGCGCGGAAATCGCCGGCAAGGCGCTCGAGGTGCGCATCCGCAATGAGGCCAAGTCGATCGCCGAGAAATACATAGACCCGCCGTACACCACCGATTTCGCCATCCTGTTCCTGCCGACCGAAGGCTTGTATGCCGAAGTGCTGCGGCGCCCCGGCCTGATGGAGTTCCTGCAGCGCGACCACCGTGTCACGCTGGCCGGCCCGACGACGCTGCTGGCCATGCTCAACTCGCTGCAGATGGGCTTCCGCACGCTTGCGCTGGAAAAGCGCTCCAGCGAGGTGTGGCAGGTGCTGGGTGCGGTCAAGACCGAGTTCGGCAAGTTCGGCGACGTGCTGGCCAAGGTCAAATCGCAAACCGAAACCGTGCTCAACACGCTGAGCAGCGCCGAGCAGCGCAGCCGCGTCATGGGCAAGGCCTTGCGCAACGTTGAAGCCCTGCCCGAAGTCGATTCCGCCCGCCTGCTTCCATTGGACCCTCTTGACAAAGACCTGGACAATTCCTGATGCATATCGCATGAGCTCCGCCTCATGACGCGTGAACTCGCTCGCCTGATCCTGGCGCAGATCTGCCTGCATGCCTGCATGGCTGGCACGCGCATGGCGGCGCCCCTGCTGGCGCTGCGCGAAGGCTACAGCCCGGCGGCTGTGGGCGTTCTGCTCGCGCTGTTTGCCCTGACGCAGGTCTTCCTGGCGCTGCCGGCGGGCCGTTTTGCCGACCGGCACGGCTTGCGCAAGCCCATCAGCTACAGCGTGTTCGCCGCCGTGCTGGGGGCCGGGGCGGCGGTGGCCTTCCCGGTGTTCCCGGTGCTGTGCCTGGCGGCGCTTCTGACGGGCGGCGCGACCGGCGCGGCGGTGATTTCTCTGCAGCGCCACGTGGGCCGCGCGGCGGTCGGCGCGCTGGAGTTGCGCCAGGTGTTCAGCTGGCTGGCCATAGGCCCGGCGGTGTCCAATTTCATCGGCCCCTTTTCGGCTGGCCTGCTGATCGACCACGTAGGCGCCATGCCCGGCAGCACCTCAGGTTATCGCGCGGCGTTTTTGCTGATGGCCATATTGCCGATGGCCAGCTGGTTCCTGGTGCGCAAGACGCGGGAACTGCCGCCTGTGATCGCCGCCAGCGGCGGGCCGCAACCCAGGGCCTGGGATTTGCTGCGCCAGGCCACCTTCCGCCGCCTGATGCTGGTGAACTGGTTTTTATCGTCCTGCTGGGACGTCCATACCTTTGTGGTGCCGGTGCTGGGTTTTGAGCGCGGCATCAGCGCATCGGTGATTGGCACCATCCTGGGTTCCTTCGCGGTGGCGGCGGCGCTGATCCGCATGGTGATGCCGCTGGTGGCGGCGCATTTGCGCGAGTGGAAGGTGCTGGCGGTGTCCATGCTGACGACGGCGGTGCTGTTCGGCATCTACCCGCTGATGCATTCGGCGATCGGCATGGGCCTGTGCTCCATCCTGCTGGGCCTGGCGCTGGGCATGGTGCAGCCCATGGTCATGAGTATGCTGCACCAGATCACGCCGGAGGCGCGCCACGGCGAGGCGCTGGGATTGCGGCTGATGGCGATCAATGCGTCCAGCGTGGTGATGCCCATGCTGTTCGGCACGGCCGGGGCGCTGGTCGGGATCGCCGGCGTGTTCTGGACCACCGGCATGATGGTGGGCGCCGGCTCGCGCGCGGCCTGGCTGCTCAAGGACTGCATGCCGGCCCATGGCGGGCACGGCGAACTCAAAGACGGTAAAAGTCCTTGATCAGGCCCCAGGCGACCTGCGGGTCGTCCACGTACTGAAGCAGTTTGAGGTCGTTCGGCGAGATCACGCCTTCCTCCACCAGCATCTCGGTATTGAGCAGGCGCTTCCAGTAGCTGCTGCCGAAAAGAATGATGGGCACCGGCTTGGCCTTGCGCGTCTGCACCAGCGTGATGACCTCAAACAGCTCGTCCAGCGTGCCGAAGCCGCCAGGAAACACCACCAGCGCCTTGGCGCGCATCATGAAGTGCATCTTGCGCAGCGCGAAGTAGTGGAACTTGAAGGAGAGCTCGGGCGGCACGTAGGGATTGGGTGCTTCTTCCATAGGCAGCACGATGGCCAGGCCGACGCTGAGGCCGCCGGCCTCGTGCGCGCCCCGGTTGGCCGCCTGCATGATGCCGGGGCCGCCGCCGGTGCAGATGAAGAGCTTGGTTTCCGGCGGCTTGTCATCGCTGTACTGGGCCACCAGCTTGCCGAAGGCGCGGGCGCTCTCGTAGTAGTGGGCGTTGCGCGCCAGCTTCTTCGCGCGGTCTATCACCTCGGGATCGCCGCCGGCTTCGGCCTCGGCCACCATCAGGGCGGAGTCTTCTTCGCTGCGGAACCGGGCGCTGCCGAAAACCACTACGGTGTTTTCAATGCCGTGGGCCTGCTGCTCCAGGTCCGGCTTGAGCAGTTCCAGCTGAAAGCGTATGCCGCGGGTTTCACGCCGCAGCAAGAACTCCGGGTCGGCAAAGGCCAGGCGAGAGGCGTCCGCTTCGAGGGGGTTGCCCTCGCTGGCATAAGCCTGAAGTTCAGCCCAGGCGTTGGCCAGGCGGCCGACGGATAAGTCTTGTTTTTGTTCCATGCGCCATTGTCAACGATCAGGGCAGGGGTGTCTTCTCCGGGGCAAGTGAGCAGGCCCGAAAAGCAAAAAGGCCCCGTGAGGAGCCTTTTTGCGGGGTGCCGAAGCGGTTTACACGCGCTTGCGGTATTCGCCGGTGCGGGTGTCGATTTCGACCACGTCGCCCTGCGCCACGAAGATGGGCACGCCGATTTCAAAACCGGTGGCGATCTTGGCGGGCTTGAGGACCTTGCCGGAGGTATCGCCCTTGACGGCGGGTTCGGTCCAGGTGATTTCGCGCTGCACGCTGGTGGGCAGTTCGACCGAGATGGCCTTGCCGTCGTAGAACACGACTTCGAGCTCCATGCCGTCCTGCAGGTAGTTCAGCGAGTCGCCCATGTTTTCGGCTTCGACTTCGTACTGGTTGTACTCGGAGTCCATGCAGACGTACAGCGGGTCGGCGAAGTAGGAGTAGGTGCAGTCCTTCTTGTCCAGGACGATCTGGTCGATCTTGTCGTCGGCCTTGAACACGACTTCGGTGTTGAAGTTGGCGACCAGGCTTTTGAGCTTCATGCGCACGGTGGCGGAATTGCGCCCACCGCGGCTGTATTCGGTCTTGAGCACCACCATCGGGTCTTTGCCGTTCATGATGACGTTGCCAGCGCGTATTTCTTGAGCGATTTTCATAGCAGTTTCACTGAGGTAGGCCGCTAAACGCTTGCACCGGTGTGCAGGTTACGCGGCGGGTTGTGCGGGTCGCCCAGGTTGGGTCGATCTTCAGATTGATCCGCAAAGCCTATGATTTTAGCGTTTTTTTGCCACAAAGCCGAGCAATTGGGTCACCAGGTCGTCCTGGRCCGCCAGCCGGGCGCGGCCCGCCAGCGCCGTGGCCTGCCAGGCGGACAGGTCGGCAGGCAATGGCGCCGGGGCTGCCACTGGCTCTGCCTGGCTGTTCCAGGCGACATGAAAAGCGCGCAGGGAGGGCTGCGCCTGCAGCATGTGCAGAGGCCCAGAGCAGGTGGTCAAACTCCGCTTGCGACAGCAGGGGCAGGTAGGAGATCGAGAGCTGCTCGTTCTCCTCGAAGGCGAGGGCGCGCACCGCGCCGGCGGCGCGCCCGGCGGCCACGAGCAGGCGCACGGGCCGGCCCTGCAAGCCTTGTTGCGACAGTTGGGCCAGCAGGCTTTGCAGCGCCGGGGGTTCGTAGCAAAACAGGGACACCAGCGCTTCGCCGTTCCAGCCGATTCCCCGGGCTTTGAGCCAGCCGGCACGGTCAAAACGGGCCTGTCGCTCCAGCAGGCCGGGTTCACGCAGCAGCCCACCGGTATTTTCGGTGAAGCCGGGGTAAAAAAACCATTTGGTCCAGTCCGCCGCCGGGCCGTTTTGCACCGGCGACGGCAGGGCATGGGAGCGCTCGACGTAGTCCTCGGCGGACAGGTATTCGAGGTTGATCCAGACGGGTGGACGGCYGGTCTCAGCCGCCACCCGGGCACTTGCCGCCACGAATTCAGGTGCGATCTCACAGCCGAAGGCTTCGACAAGGACCTCGGGTGCCTGTTGCGCAAAGCCGGCGGCTTCCAGGTCCAGCGGCGTGCCGTCCTGCGGCCAGGGCAGCACACGTATCCCTTCGCACCCGGCCGGCGCCATCCAGCCCAGGGCCGAGGCGTCATCGACCCAGAGCCGCACTGTGTGGCCGCGCGAAGCCAGGTCGGCAGCCAGGCGCCAGCACACGCCGATGTCCCCGAAGTTGTCGATGACTTTGCAAAAAATGTCCCACTGCAGGCGATTCATGAAAGGATTGTCCACAATACGGGCAGTTGCCCCCATTTCAGCCCATGACCAAAGCCCACGAATTCGATCCCCAACTGCTCAGCGAAGTGACCGCGCTGCCCGCGTTGCCCGGCGTGTATCGCTACTTCGATGCCGAGGGCGGCGTGCTTTACGTCGGCAAGGCGCGCAACCTGAAGAAGCGGGTTTCCAACTACTTCCAGAAGAACCAYGGCGGCACGCGCATCGGCCAYATGGTGACCAARATCGCCCGCATGGAAACCACGGTGGTGCGCTCMGAAGCSGAAGCGCTGCTGCTSGAAAACAACCTGATCAAAACGCTCAACCCGAAATTCAACATCCTGYTTCGGGACGACAAGAGCTATCCCTACCTCAAGCTGACAGGCGCGCGTGCGCCCGTGGAGGGCGAGGGGCCGGCGGCCGCCGTGTTCCCGCGCATCGCCTACTACCGCGGCGCGGTCGAGAAAAAGCACCGCTACTTCGGGCCTTACCCCAGCGCCTGGGCCGTCAAAGACACCATCCTGCTGCTGCAAAAAGTGTTCCGCCTGCGCACTTGCGAAGACACGGTGTTCAACAACCGCACCCGGCCCTGCCTGCTGTACCAGATCAAGCGCTGCTCGGCACCCTGCGTGGGCCATGTGTCGCCCGAGCAATACGCGCTGGACACCGCCAACGCCGAGCGCTTCCTGCAGGGCCAGGCGCAGGACATCCTGACCGAGCTTGAAAAGAAGATGCTGGTGCATGCCGACCGGCTGGAGTTCGAGCAAGCAGCCGAACTACGCAACCAGATGTCGGCACTGTCCAAGGTGCTGCACCAGCAGTCCATGGAAATCGGCGGCGACAAGGACGTCGACATCCTGGCGGTGAAAGTGCAGGGCGGCAAGGCCTGCGTCAACCTCGCCATGGTGCGCGGCGGCCGCCATCTGGGCGACAGGGCCTACTTCCCCAGCCATGTGGAGAACGCGACGGACGTCGCGGCGCTCGATGCCGAGATCGATGCGGACACCCGGCAGGCCGCGCAGGCGGAAGCTTCCGGCGAAGGCGCCGCGCCCGCGCCGCCTTCGCTGGCCGGCAAATCGCTGGAGGCCCTGGTGCTGGAGGCCTTTATCGCCCAGCACTATATCGACGTACCGGTCCCGCCCACCCTGGTGTGCAGCGAGCCGGTGGAGACGCAGGCTTCCTGCGTGGTGTTCCAGGAGCACAAGATGGTCAACAGCGAATACCGCCGCTACAACATCGAAGGCATCACGCCCGGTGACGACTACGCCGCCATGCGCCAGGTGCTGACGCGCCGCTACACCCGCGTGGCCGAAGCCGCGCGCAATGGCGAGGCCAAGCTGCCCGACCTCGTCCTGGTCGACGGCGGCAAGGGACAGGTATCGATGGCGCGCGAAGTGTTCGAGGAACTGGGCCTGGACCTGGGGCTGATCGCCGGCGTCGAAAAAGGCGAGGGCCGCAAGGTCGGCCTGGAAGAGCTGGTGTTCGCCGACGGGCGCGACAAGGTCTATTTAGGGCGGGATTCGGCCGCGCTGATGCTGATTGCGCAGATTCGCGATGAGGCCCACCGCTTTGCCATCACCGGCATGCGGGCCAAGCGCGCCAAGGTGAGGGTAGGCGGCAGCAAGCTGGAAGACATCGCGGGCATAGGCCCCAAGCGGCGCGCGAGCTTGCTGCAGCGCTTCGGCGGCATACGCGGCATCGCCTCGGCCAGTGCGGAAGACATCGCCACGGTCGACGGCATTTCGAAGGACCTGGCTGAGGAAATCTACCGCGCCTTGCATTGAGGCGTTCTTTGGGCCGATGGTCGGCATTGGCGCGGCCCAGACGTATTTGAGCAACGGAAACCACCGTTTTGGTGCGCTTTAAGCCGGTGCCCGGCAGGCTTGGTGCAGCTCATGCCAAAATCGGGTCATGTTTCTGACCATCCCCACGCTGATGACCTGGACCCGCATTGTTGCGATTCCGCTGATCGTGGGGGTGTTCTACCTGAACCTGGCGCCCATAGAGCGCAACCTGATCGCCACCGTGATGTTCGTGGTCTTCGCCGCGACCGACTGGCTGGACGGCTTTCTGGCACGCAAGCTGAACCAGACGTCCTCCTTCGGCGCCTTCCTCGACCCGGTGGCCGATAAATTCCTGGTCTGCGCCTCCCTGCTGGTGCTGGTGCACCTGCAGCGCGCCGACGTGTTCGTGGCCCTCATCATCATCGGCCGCGAAATCGCCATCTCAGCGCTGCGCGAATGGATGGCCCTGATCGGGGCGACAAAAAGCGTGGCCGTGCACATGCTCGGCAAGGTCAAGACCACGGTGCAGATGATTGCCATCCCCTTTTTGTTGTTCGACGGCGTGCTGTTCGGCGTGATCAACACGCACGTGTGGGGCACCTGGCTGATCTGGATCTCCGCCATTCTCACGGTCTGGTCCATGATTTATTACCTGCAAAAAGCCATCCCGGAAATCCGCGCACGCGCCAAATAATTTCCACGCCTTCCTGAAGTTGCCGTCCTTGAGTTCTCCTTCTTCCTCCCCGGGTGCCTTGATCCGGGTCATGCCCGCTGTGTTCGTCGTGATCTGGAGCACCGGCTTCATCGTCGCCAAATACGGCATGCCTTACGCGCCGCCGCTGACCTTCCTGGCGATACGCTTTTTCCTGTCCATCGTCTGTTTCCTGGTCTGGATAGTCCTGGCCCGCGCCGCCTGGCCCAGGAGCCGCGCGCAATGGGGCCACCTGGCCGTGACGGGTGTGCTGATGCATGCGGCCTATCTGGGCGGTGTCTGGATCGCGGTGAAGGCCGGTATGGGTTCGGGCCTGACGGCCCTCATCGTTGGCCTTCAGCCGGTGCTCACGGCGCTGTGGGTGTCCTGGGTGTCATCAGGCGACGACCAGGCGGCAAGCAAGGTCACCGCGCGGCAATGGGCAGGCCTGGTGCTTGGCCTGGGTGGCCTGCTGCTGGTGGTGTCACGCAAATTCGGCACGGGCCACGAG
>NZ_JBFUBY010000087.1:0-19615 GCF_056405515.1 Polaromonas sp. P1_G2 | reverse complement strand
GTCCAGGCGGGTCGATGGATCTTGCAGGCAGTTATGCAGCAGGCCGACATGCGAGACTTTGTAGTCGCGCCCAGTGTTGCCAATCGGCGTGTTGCAGCAACTCGCATACCAGCGCAGCATGCCTTTGTCGCTGAGAGACATGCAGCTGAGTTTCTCCAGGCCCTGCGTGAAAGTGACATGCTGCGGAAGCGTGGCGACAACGTCCGATCCACCCATCTCGTCGAGGATCTCATCGGCCTTACCCAGGAAGTGCGCATAGGCCTGGCAGTCCTTGCAGTAGCAGACGCCGCGGCATACGGATTCGGTATGGCTGACGTGGCCTCGTAAGGTGCCGCATTGGCAGCGCWATGGGTGATTCATGCGCGGAGCTTACCGCACGCCGTATGGTTTCGTTATACCTGTACATTCAGACAATGTGATCGGGTCATCCAGGGTCGATCACATCGCAGCTGGTCGATCACCTCAAACCTTCAATCTATGTACACAAGTTTTTTTGGCTGGCTTGCATTTGCTGCGTTTATTGCGCTTCTCTGCACTCACCCGATTCGAGGCAAACCATTTGGCCCCAGATTGATTGCATTTTTTGCGTTTTTGATAGCCACCAGCATTGGCTTTTGTTTCGTTTTTTATACCYATGACCTCTATTCCATAGGCCAGGTACCCCGTTTGAGCCGTAGCGGAGGCAGCATACCCATTGCAGGACATGGAACGTATGCCTTCTTCGCAATATCCACGTGTATTTTGTTCGGTCTGGCCAGTTTTTGGTCAGGCATCTACATGCTCACGATCGCATTTATGCGGAAAAAAGATGCACCAACCCGTCGCCCAACGCCGACACGCCGGCATGTCGGTTAGTCCGGCGTCAGGTGGTTCGATACCGGGGATCTCCAGCTTCTCGTCGCAGCACATGCGATGCCAGCAGCCACAGCGCCACCGGCAGCAAAAGCGCGGCAGCCGCGACTTCCGAAAGAACCGTGACATTGGCCATCAGGGGATGCAGTTCCAGAGGCGCCACCGCATAGTGCCCCAGGCCGTCAAACCCCAGTGCCGCGTAAACGGCCAGCAGCAGCAAGCCCGTAGCCATGTATTTTTTGCGCATGAGCAGCAAACCCATAGCGCCCACCGAGGTGATGGCCGCCCACACGGCGTAGACCTGCACGCGCGTGAGCCAGGCCGGGAGATTCGGGTATTCGCAGATGAACTCGGCGTTGTGGCTGAAGTGGCCGAGGCTGGTGAGGAAGTAGGCTGCCGTCAGTGCCAGCAGCACTTTGGGCAGCTGTGTCGTTTGCATCACCAGCGCCACCCTCAAGCCAGCGTATACGCCGTCTTCACCGTCGTGAAAAACTCCTGCGCGTACTTGCCCTGCTCGCGCGGGCCGTAGCTCGAGCCTTTGCGGCCGCCGAAGGGCACGTGGTAGTCAACGCCTGCCGTCGGCAGGTTGACCATGACCATGCCGGCCTGGCTGTGGCGCTTGAAGTGGGTGGCGTACTTGAGGCTGGTGGTGGCGATGCCGGCTGACAGGCCGAAAGGCGTGTCGTTGGCTGTCGCCAGGGCGGCTTCGTAGTCTTTCACGCGGATGATGCTGGCGACCGGGCCGAAGATTTCTTCGCGGTTGATGCGCATGCCGGCGGTGCTTTCGCTGAAGAGGGCCGGCTGCATGTAATAGCCTTCTGCGCCGCTGCCGGTGTGGCAGGGGATGCGCGCACCGCCGAAGGCCAGGGTCGCGCCCTCGGCCTTGCCGATTTCGATGTAGCTCAAGTCCTGCTCGAGCTGCGCCTGCGAGGACACCGGGCCCACGTCGGTGCCGGCCGTGAGGGCGTCACCGACCTTGATGCGGGCCATGCGTTCCTGCAGGGCTTTGACGAAGGCCGGGTAGATGCCCTCGGTGACGATCAGGCGGCTCGATGCCGTGCAGCGCTGGCCGGTCGAATAAAAGGCGCTTTGCGCACTCAGTTCAACCGCTTGCGTGAGGTCGGCGTCATCGAGGATGACTTGCGGGTTCTTGCCGCCCATTTCGAGCTGCACCTTCTTGAGGTTCTTCGCGCAAGCCTCGGCGATGCGGCTGCCCACACCGACCGAACCGGTGAAGCTGATGGCGTTGATGCCGGGGTGGTTGACCAGCGCATCGCCGATCACGCGGCCCGGGCCCATGACCAGGTTGAACACGCCGGCCGGGATGCCGGAGCGCGAGATGATTTCGGCCAGCGCCCAGGCGCTGCCAGGCACCAGGTCGGCGGGCTTCAGGACCACGCAGTTGCCGAAGGCCAGCGCGGGCGCGACCTTCCAGGCCGGGATCGCGATCGGGAAGTTCCAGGGTGTGATCAGGCCGACCACGCCGACGGGCTCGCGTGTGATCTCCACGCCTATGCCGGGTCGCACGGAAGGAATGGTTTCGCCCGACAGGCGCAGGCATTCACCCGCGAAGAACTTGAAAATATGGCCGGCGCGGGTGGCTTCGCCTATGCCTTCGGGTTTGGTCTTGCCTTCTTCGCGCGAGAGCAGGGTGCCCAGCTCTTCACGGCGCGCGAGGATTTCGGTGCCGATTTTGTCCAGCGCATCCGAGCGGGCCTGGATGCCCGAGGTCGACCAGGCGGGGAAAGCCGCCTGCGCGGCCTGCACGGCGGCGTCCAGGCCGGCCGCATCGGCCTGCGTGTACTCGCCGATCACGTCGCTCAGCTTGCTGGGGTTCAGGTTGGGGCTGTAGCCGTTGCCTGCCAGCCATTGGCCGTTGATGAGGTTGTCGTGTTTTGTGGTCATGGGTGTGCTTCCAGGAGTTGAACTTGATTCATGAATGACGAAAGGACGAGGTGGGCGCGCAGGCCGTTTCACAAAAGCGGTCTCACAAGGGCGGCGTCACATCAATCGCATAAAAACGCAGGGCGTTGGCGCACATCATCGCATGTTGCTGGTGACCCGGCAGGTGGGTCAGCATACCGGCCACACTGCCAACCAGGTCCGGGTAACTGATACGCAGGCCGGCCACCGRAAAGTTGCTGGCGAACATGCAGCGCTGCCATCCAAAAATTGCAATCGTTTCATACACAATTCGCGCGTTCTCCTGGAGATCCCAGGGCCGGTCGCGCAGGCCGAACTCCGAGAGCTTGACGTGCACGTTCTCCTGTCGGGCCAGCGTTTCCATCCAGCCGCGCCAGCGTTTGAGGCCTTCTTCGCTGCGGTCCCAGGCAAAACCGTGGTGGTTGAGGACGATGGGCACCTTGGGAAACAGGGCCGCCACTTCGGCCGCCTCGGGCAGGTGCCAGGCCGGCACGCGCAGGTCCCAGCGCAGGCCGTGTTTTTCAAGCAGCGAGAAGCCGCGCAGCCAGGCCTCGTCCTGCATGGTGCCGGCCTGGCCTTTCACGCTGTGCGCCGGCGACGCCGAGGTCACCGGCTTGCTGCGTATGCCGCGCACCAGCGGGAAGCGCGACTGCGCCAGCAGGTGTTCCTCGCTGTCCGGCCGGTCAAACCAGGCATGGGCGACCACGGCGTTCGGGAAGCCGTGCGCCGCATGCACCTCATGCAGCCAGGCGGTTTCGGCCAGCTGTTCGTCGCGGCTGCGCTCGGCCTCCACGTGCACCGTGGCGACGACTTCGCAGTGCCCGGCGGTGGCGCGGTAGTCGGCCGCGAGGAAGTCGCGGCAGAGCGCGCGGTAGTCGCCCAGGAAAAAAGCCTCGGGGTCATAGGCCTCCTGCAGCCAGGGGTAGTGGCCGCGCGACAGGTCCCACAGGTGGTGGTGGGCATCGACGATGGGCATCGCCGGCATCATGGCCTCAATGCCGCCAGACGTAAGACGAATCGGGTTCACGCAGGGTTTTGACCTGCTGGCCGAATTCAAAGCTGTCGAGGTCCAGGCGGCGCACCGTGTCGTCCTGGAAGGAGATGTAGACCGCGCGGTCCACCGGGTGGAAGGACAGGGCCAGCGGGTTGCTGGGCAGGGCGAAGCAGCGCTGCTCCTGCAGGTCGGTGCCGAAAACCGAGAGCGAATGTTCGCCCGAGTTGGTGGTGAGCAGCAGGTCCTGGCCTTGTGCACCCTTGAAACGGTAGACGCGGTTGGGGTCGCGCCGCGTCTTGCCCGAGGCGACGATTGTCATGCTGGCCGTGTCCACGGCCACGATGCTGTCGTCGCCGCGGTTGGCCACATAAAGCAGCGACTCGTCGGCCGACAGTACGTTACCTTCGGGCACGGGGCCGGGCACCATGGCCACAGGCGCGAAGGTCGGGTCGTTGGGCCTGATCTTGGTCACAGTGTTGGACAGCAGGTTCAGCGCATAAGCCGTCTGCGCGTCTTTCGTCAGTGCGAACAAGTGGGTTTTGTAGCCGCCCGAGGGCACGGCCAGGTCCGGCACATGCACCTTGGCCGGGTCCGAAAACCGCAGCAGCACGTTGTGCGCCTCCGACATCACGAACAGCCGGCCCTGGGCGTCCAGCGTCAGGCCGTGCGGCCGGTAGTAGGGCCAGAGGTTCAGCGTGGCCACATGCTTTTGCTGCGCGAGGTCGATGACGAACACCGAATGTCCGCCCATGTCACCCAGGTGGCTGGCGGTTTCTATGCCGTAGTGGCCGACATAGGCCAGACCACGCGCCGCGTCCACCGTGAATTCATGCGGAAAATTCGGCAGCACGATGTGTTTTTCGGCGAGGCCGGTGGCAAGGTCGTAAAAACTGAAGGTATGGGCGCATTTTTGCACCAGCAAGAGTGTTTCCCGGAGGGGCATGGAAGTCCTGGAGAGAGGGGGGTCTGGAAGGAAACAGGGGATAAATGATCAAGCCGGCCGGAGCGACTACTTGCCCCAGCGTAGCACCAGCGGGTCCAGCCGGCGCGCGGTGGCCAGCAAGCCCTTGCGCACCTCGGGGTGCATGGCCGGGAAGGGGTGGCGCGGCGCTTCGCAGGCAATCACGCCGCCTTCCTTCATGAGCGCTTTGGCCGTGAGGATGCCGCCTTGGCGGTTCTCGTAATTGATCAGCGGCAGCCAGCGCGCGTACTCGGCAGTGGCCTCCCCGCGATTACCGGCCGCCCAGGCGTCCATGATGCGGCGTATGCCGTCGGGGTAGCCGCCGCCCGTCATTGCGCCGGTCGCGCCGGCTTCCAGGTCGGGCAACAGGGTGATGGCCTCCTCGCCGTCCCAGGGGCCTTCGATCGCGTCGCCGCCCAGGCGTATCAGCTCGCGCAGCTTGGAGGCCGCGCCCGGCGTCTCGATCTTGAAGTAGGCGACGTTGCGTATCTCCTTGGCCATGCGGGCGAGGAAAGTCGCCGGCAGCGGCGTGCCGCTGACGGGCGCGTCCTGGATCATGATAGGAATGTCGATCGAGTCCGACAGCGTGGCGAAGAACTCATAGATCTTTTCTTCCGTCACACGGATGGTGGCGCCGTGATACGGCGGCATCACCATCACCATGGCCGCGCCCAGGTCCTGCGCGCGGCGGCTGCGCTCGGCGCAGATGCGGGTGCCGAAGTGGGTGGTGGTCACGATCACCGGCACGCGGCCCGCCACGTGTTTCAGGATGGCGGCGGTGAGGACCTCGCGCTCCTCGTCCGACAGCACGAACTGCTCGGAAAAGTTCGCGAGTATGCACAGGCCCGTCGAGCCGGCATCAATCATGAAATCGACACAGCGCTTCTGGCTCTCGAGGTCCAGCTCGCCCGCGTCGGTGAAGGTGGTCGGGACGACGGGAAATACGCCGGTATACCTTGCTTGCATGCTGCTCATTCGACGATGTTGAAGTCTTTGAGGAACTCGGTCTTCATCGTCAGGCCCAGGCCGGGCTTGTTGTCGTCGAGCTGCAGGAAGCCGTTCTCGGCCACGGGCTCGCCGTCGAAGATGTAATAGAACAGCTCGTTGCCGACTTCCACGTCGAACATCGGGAAGTATTCGCTCATGGGCGAGGCCAGCGTGCTCATGGTCAGGTGGTAGTTGTGCATCTGCCCTGCGTGCGGCACCACCGGCACGYTGTAGGCCTCGCACAGCGCGTTGATCTTGTGCGCGGCCGTGATGCCGCCGACGCGATTCGTGTCGTACTGCACGACGGACACGGCTTTTTTGTCGAGCAGCTGCTTGAAGCCGTAGAGGCTGAACTCATGTTCGCCGCCCGAGATCGGGATGCTGGTGAGCTGGTTCAGCTCGGCATAACCGTCGATGTCGTCGGCGATGACCGGCTCTTCGACCCAGCGCGGCTGGAATTTCTCGAGCTTGGGCAGCATGCGCTTGGCGTACTCGAGGTTCCAGCCCATATAGCACTCGAGCATCAGGTCGTTGTCGTAGCCGATCACTTCGCGCAGCGCTTCGACGGCTTTGAGGTTCTCCGCCACGCCCTTGGTGCCGTGCGCCGGGCCGTAGCCGAAGCGCGACTTGAACATGGTGAAGCCCTGGTCCAGATAGGTTTGCGCCTCGTCCTGCATGGCCTTGATGTCGGTGCGGTAGAGCTTGGAGTAGTAGCAGGGGATTTTTTCCTTGGTGCGGCCGCCCAGCAGCTTGAACACCGGTTTGTTGACCGACTTGCCCAGGATGTCCCAGATGGCGATGTCCACCGCCGAAATCGCGGCCATGGCCACGCCCTTGCGGCCCCAGGCATGGGTGCCGCGGTACATGCGCTGCCACAGGTATTCATAGTCCCAGGGGTCCTGGCCCAGCAGCAGCGGCGTGAGGTACTGGTCGATGATGGCTTTGGCGATGTGCGGCGCCAGCGCGACGTTGCCCAGGCCGACGATGCCGTCGTCGGTTTCGATCTCCACCACCGTCCACGAGTGGAAACGGAAGGTGCTCATGGATTCGGTATTGGAGTAGACCAGGTCCATGGCGTTGGAGCAGAAATTGCCCTGGGGTGGAACGGTCTTGCCCTTCCATTCGAACACGCGTGCGCGCACTGATTTGATTTTCATGATGGTTCCCTGTCGATGAAGAAAAGAAGAAGGAAAAAGAAAAGAAGAAAGAAGAGCTTCAGGCAGCCGGCTTCAGCCGCGCCGCACCCATTCGCTGGGCAATGCGGAAAGCATTGAGCGTGGCGTTCACATCGGCCACACCCTTGCCGCTGATGTCATAAGCCGTGCCATGGGCCGGCGTGGTGATGGGCACCGGCAGGCCGCCCTGCACCGTCACGCCCTTGCTAAAGCCCATGAGCTTGATCGCGATCTGGCCCTGGTCGTGGTACATGGTGACGATGGCCTGGTAGAGGCCGTCGCGTGCTTTCAGGAAGATGGTGTCGGCGGGGAAGGGGCCGTCCACCGGTACACCGCTGGCGCGCAGCTCGGCCACGGCCGGTTCGATGATGTCGATCTCCTCACGCCCGCAGACGCCGCCGTCGCCGCCGTGCGGGTTGAAGGCCGCCACCGCCACCTTGGGGCTGGCGTTGCCGCTGGCCTGCAGCGAGGCGTAGATCAGCCGCGCCGCGTCGACGATGCGCTGTTGGCTCAGCATGGCCGCAGCGTCCTTGAGTGGAATATGGGACGAGACGCGCGAGGTCCACAAGTCGCCCAGGGTGTTGAACTCGCAGAAGTAGCCCGTCACGCCCAGGTATTCGGCGAAGTGGTGCAGCTCGTCCTCGTGCTTCAAGCCGCCCAGCTTCATGGCCTGCTTGTTCAGCGGGGCGAAGCAGATCGCATCGACCTCGCCGCGTTTGGCGCCGTCCATGCAGAGGTTGAGCACCTGCAGCACCGCCGCGCCGCAAGCCGCCTGTGCCTGGCCGCGCTGCACCTGGACGGACTGGATGGTGTGGGTTGCGAGGAAAGCCGGCAGGCGGGTGTCGGCGCGGCCGCGTACCTGGTCCAGGCTGGTGACGCCTTGTGTCGCCACGGTCTGCCCGGCAGTGAGCTGGCCCTGCTGCCAGAGCCAGGCATCGCCCACCAGCACGATGTTGGCGCCGTCCGTGATGCCGGGCTGGGCCAGCAGCCTGGCGATCAGTTCGGGGCCTATGCCGGCCGCGTCACCCAGCGTGAGGGCGACCACGGGCAGGGAGGCGGGCGGCATTTGTGTGTTGCGCATGGCGTTGTCCAATCCGGGATTCCTGGTTCAGTCGAGTTTGATGTTTTTCTTGGCGATCAGGTCACCATAGCGCTTGTTCTCATCGGCGTGGAACTGCGCGAACTGGGCCTGCGTCATCGGCGTCAGGTCGGCACCTATGGCGCCCAGGCGGGTCTGTGTTTCGGGCATGGCCAGGACCTTGGTCACTTCGGTATAGACCCGCTCCTGCACCGCCTTGGGCGTGGACGCCGGCATGTAAATGCCGTACCAGGCGCTCATCTCCACGCCCTTGAGGCCGGCCTCGGCCATGGTCGGCACATTGGGCAGCTGCGGGTTGCGTTTGGCGCTGGCCACGGCCAGGGGCTTGATGCGGCCGTTCTTGATCTGGCCGATGACGGAGGGCATGGTGTCAAAGCTCAGCTGCACCTGGCCGCCGACCAGGTCTATCAGCGCCGGGCCGCTGCCGCGGTAAGGGATGTGGGTGATGAAGACGCCGGCCTGGTCTTTGAACAGCTCGGCCGCGATGTGCTGGGTGCTGCCCGAGCCGCTGGTCGCGTAGTTGAGCTGGCCCGGTTTGCTTTTGGCCAGCTTGATCAGCGACTGCACCGAATCGACCGGCAGCGCGTTGTTGACCACCAGCACATTGGGCACCGCGCCGACGAAGACCACGGGCACCAGGTCCTTGTTGTTGTCGTAGCCCAGCTTGAGCAGATGCGGCGCGATCGCATGCGCGGTCGAGACGCCCATCAGCAGGGTATGGCCGTCGGTGGCCTTGGCCGTCAGGTCGGCGGCCAGGGTGTTGGAGGCGCCGGGGCGGTTTTCGACCACCACGGGCTGCTTGAGCAGCGGGCCCAGACGGTCGGCCACGGCGCGCGCCATGGCGTCGGTGCCGCCGCCGGGGGCGGAACCGACGAGGATGCGTACGGGTTTGCTGGGCCAGTCCTGCGCGAAGGCAGGGGAGGCGGCGCCAAACGCGCAGGCTGCCGCCAGCAGGGCGGGGAGGAATTTCAGCGAAGCAAGGGGTTTCAGCGAGGGCATTGTCTTTGTCTCCGGGTCATTGTTATGGGGAAAAGCGCTGAAAACAGCGCGGAAAAACTTGAACCAATGCCCAGATGGTAGGGACACCAACACTTAACGTAAATTGAAAATCCCTGATTATTTGATAACCTAGAGTGATCAATTGAAATCAAGGCTGAATTTACTGCCGAATGGAGGCTCCCGCCATGCCCACCGCATCCCCTACATCTCACGCGCCCCGCACATCTTCCATTCCCCAGTTGCTCAACCGCCTGCGCATGCGCCAGGTCGCGCTCATCCTTGCCGTCGGCGAACACGGCACCTTGCGCAAGGCCTCGGCCGAACTCGGCATGACGCAGCCGGCCGCCACCAAGATGATCCAGGAACTCGAATCCGCGCTGGGCCAGCGCCTGTTCGAGCGCGTGGGCCGCGGRCAAAAACTCACGCCCGCCGGCGCCAGCGTGCTGCGTTATTTCCGCGGCATGCGCGGCTCGGTCGAATCCATGACGCGCGAACTCGCCGAGCTGGAACAGGGCGGCTCGGGCCGCGTCTCGGTCGGCAGCATCATGGCGCCGTCACCCAACCTGCTCACGCAGGCCATCATCGCGCTCAAGAAGGCCTACCCGCTGCTCTCGGTTGACATCACCATGGACACCAGCGACCGGCTGTTCGAGCTGCTGCGCGAAGGCGTGCTCGACGTCGCCATAGGCCGCATACGCGACGAGCACCGCGCCGACTACGCCTTCACCCCGCTCGAGAACGAGGCGCTCGCGCTGGTCGTCGGCGTGCGGCACCCGCTCGCGAAAAAGAAGACCGTCAAGTTCGCCGACCTGCTGGGCTATGGCTGGATATTGCAACCCCACGGCAGCCCCATGCGCGAAGTGCTCGAACAAGAGTTCCGCATGCTGCAGGCGCCGTCACCCAAGGGGCTCATCGAAACCGCCTCCATCCTCACCACCACCAACCTGATCGCCGAGACCGACATGGTCGGCGTCATGCCGCAGTCGATTGCCGACACCTATGCACGCCACGGCCTGCTCGTCATCCTGCCCTGTTTTATCCGCCACAAGATGGAAGCCTTCGGCAGCATCACGCGCAAGGACAGGCCGCTCAGCGAAGCGGCGCGGTTTTTTCTGGCGGCGCTGCATGGGCGCGGGCAACCGGGCGAGGCCTGACGGGGCGGCCTCTGGTTGCCGATGGTTTTTTGCGGTGACTTGGCGATCAGCCAGCAAGCATTAAGTATTCAGGTGCCCAGGCGCGTCTGCGGTAGCAGGGCCTGCATCCCTCGCCTGTAAGCAGGCCAGGCTCTCTTGCATGGCGCTTATCGGCTTATGCGAACACCGCATACCAAAGACGTACGGACATTGTCCGCCTGCGGGCAATGCTGCGGTTTTGGCAGCATGGGCTGTTTAGGCTTCGTACACGGTTTTTTTAGAGAAGCCGTTTTGCCTTTTTTTCCTGTTTCTTTTTCCACGCATCAAGGCCGGGTGTCACTCCCGGGCTTTGGTCTCAATCCAATTTAGGAGAATCCATGATTAACGGTACTTCCGGCGACGACTACCTCACGGGCGACGCTGGGGACAATGAGTTTTCCAGGAGCCCCGGTAACGATACCGTGGATGGCGGGGCGGGTAGCGACACTATTTATTGCGACACCGGTAATTTCACCCTCTCCGCTATAGACAACGGACACTTGTATAGCTTAACGCCCCTCTTCATCAGCGCCAATTTGGCCACCGGTTGGCTGTCCTCGGAATATGTCGGTGTTGGTACCGCTGCGGGCATCTTTCGCGTCTACTCCGTCAAGCTGATAAGTATTGAGAACGTGGTGGGTACTTCCCAAAATGATATTTTCACGGGCAATGGTGCAAACAACCGTCTGTATGGCCTGGGGGGCAACGATATATTTTACGGCTCGGCCGGCAACGACCTGCTGGACGGAGGGAGCGGCATGGACACCGCAGACTACAGCACCAGCGGCTTGGCCGGGGGCATCATCGCCAACCTGTTCACCGGCTATGTGGACAAGTACCTTGTGGCTGGCGGCCCCTCCAGCTTTCGCGACACGCTGGTGAGTATTGAAAACATGATGGGCACGAACGTGCATGATGCCTTGTGGGGCAACGCCGGTAACAACAACCTGTCTGGCGGCGGCGGGGCGGACGGCCTGCTGGGTGATGCGGGAAACGATTGGTTGGATGGCGGGGACGGGGATGATGCGCTGTACGGCCAGGCGGACAATGACACACTGGTGGGCCAGGCCGGCAAGGACTTGCTCGATGGCGGCACGGGAGACGATCGCCTCTGGGGCGGCACGGGCGACGACATGCTCAAAGGCGGAGATGGCGGCAACGACCTGGTGTACGGTGAAGCGGRCAACGACCTGCTGTGTGGCGGCACCGGCAACGATTTGCTGGACGGCGGGGCCGGCATCGACACGGCGGACTATAGCGGCATGGCCGGCAGCGTCGACGCCGACCTGGGCCGGGGGACGGCCATCAAGGTCACCGGCATCAAGGCCAACATGGCAGGAACGGTGGGGCGCTACATCCGCATCTACCACACCGATAGCTATGCTGGAGGCGACCTGGGGTTGACGGGGATGAAGGTGTACGCCGGGGGCAAAGACATGGCCGCCGGGCTGCGCAGCTCGATCGGTGTGGATGGCGTCAACGGCGCCACCAACCCGTACAACAGCACCGTGGCCCTGACCGATGCCGCGGTGGGAGGAGGATGGAACGGCCTGCAAGGCGACGCATGCAATGTGGCCTATGTCAACGCGGCGGGCTGGGGGGGGAGCGGAAAGGGCTATATCGAACTCACGCTTGACAGCGTGCAGGCCATTGACGCGATCAGCCTGTGGGGAGACGCGAACTGCGCCAGTAACAGCCAGAACCTGCGGGTCTATGTGTCGAACACCGCGTTTAACGCTTCCACGACCTATGCCAGCCTCGCGGCCGACCCGGGCGTGGCGCGCGTTGACCTGGGCGCGGAGATCAGCGCCGTGCCGCTCAACATCGACGAGGTGGCCGGCATCGACACCCTGGTGGGCATCGAGAACCTGGTCGGCACGGCGATGAACGACAGGCTCACGGGCAATGCCAATGCCAACTTCCTGTCGGGCGACGCGGGCAACGACGTGCTGTGTGGCAGTGCCGGCAACGACACGCTGGGCGGCGGGGCCGGTACCCAACTGGCGGCCAACCCGGGCGTGGCGCGCTTCGACCTGGCGCTGACGCAGGTCAGCGCCGCCACAACGCCCTGGACCGACATGCTATTCGGCATCGAGAACCTGGTCGGCACCGCAATGAACGACAGGCTCACGGGCGATGCCAATGCCAACGTGCTGGACGGCGCCGGCGGCAACGATACGCTGGACGGCGGTGCCGGTATCGACACCGCGAGCTACGAAGCCGACCCCATGACCGGCGGCATCAATGCCAACCTGGCCACGGGCAGGGTCGACAAGAAGCTGGCCGATACCTTTGCGGCCATAGGCTCGACCGGGCAATATATCCGGATTTACCACAACGACGACGTGCCCGCGAACGCCTACCTGTCGGCGACGGGGCTGAAGGTGTCTGCGGGCGGGGTGGACGTGGCGGCCGGTCGCGCGTCCCTGGCCGGCGCCGATACAGGCAGCCCTGATGTGTTTGCCAACAGCACGTCGGCGTTGACCGATGGTGCCGTGGGCGCGGCCTGGAACGGGCAAGCAGGCAACTTGAGCAACCTGGCCTGGGTGAGCGGTAGCAAGGGCTATATTGAACTGGACCTGGGCAGTGTGCAGGCCATCGATTCGATCGCATTGTGGGCACGTGGGGAGGGGCCCGGCGAGAGCCGCAATCTGCGGGTCTATGTGTCGAACACGGCGTTCGTTTCATCAGATACGGCGTATTACCAACTGGCGAACAACACGGGCGTGGCGCATTTCGACCTGGCGGGGGGGATCAGCGCCACGACGGCCAACACCGACGCGCTGCTTGGCATCGAGAACCTGACGGGCACGGCGATGGACGACACGCTCACGGGCGATGGCAATGCCAACGTGCTGGACGGCGGCGCGGGCAACGACGTGCTGTCGGGCAGTGCCGGCAACGACACCCTGGTGGGCGGTGCCGGCAACGACACGCTGGACGGCGGGGCCGGTATCGACACCGCAAGCTACATCGCCAGCCCCATAACCGGCGGCATCAATGCCAGCCTGGCCACGGGCAGGGTCGACGAGCGGATGGCCGGCACCTCCGTGGGCGTAGGCGCGACCGGGTGCTACATCCGCATCTATCACACGGACAGCTATGGTGGAGGCGACCTGGGGTTGACCGGGATGAAGGTGTACGCCGGGGGCAAGGATGTGGCCGCCRGGCTGCTCAGCTCGATCGGTGTGGATGGCGTCAACGGAGCCACCAACCCGTACAACAGCACCGTGGCCTTGACCGATGCCGCCGTGGGAGGGGAATGGAACGGCCTGGAAGGCGACGCTTGCAATGTGGCCTACGCCAACACGGGCTATATGGGTGGAAAGGGGTACATCGAGCTCACGCTTGACAGCGCGCAGGCCATTGATTCGATCAGCCTGTGGGGAGACGCGAACTGCCCGAATAACAGCCAAATGCTGCGGGTCTATGTGTCGAACACCGCGTTCAACGCCTCCACGACCTACGCCAGCCTGGCGGCCAACCAGAGCGTGGCGCACATTGACCTGGCGGGGGCGGAAACCAGCGCCAGCGCCACCACGAAGGCCTGGACCGACACGCTGCTTGGCATCGAGAACCTGACGGGTACAGCGATGAACGACACGCTCATGGGCGATGGCAATGCCAACGTGCTGTCGGGCGGCGCGGGCAACGATACGCTGGCCGGTGGCGTGGGTTCGGACACCTACCAGTTTCAGCGCGGCGATGGAGTGGACACCATCCGCGAAAACGACAGCGTGCTAGGCGACAACGACCTGCTGCAGTTCCAGGGCGACATCAGTTCCAGCCAGCTGTGGTTCCGCCGGGTCGGTGATGACCTCAATGACCTGGAAGTCAGTGTCATCGGCACGGCCGACAAAGCCGTGGTGCAGAACATGTACCTGGGCAATGCATATCAGGTCGAGCAGATCAAGGCCGGCGATGGCAAGCTGTTGTGGGGAACGCAAGTGCAATGATTGCCCGGCGGGCTTTTTTGCTTTTGTCTTGGTTATTTCGCCACCTGCCAGCCGCCGCCCAGCGACTGGATCAGCGCGACGGCGGTGGTCTGGCGGTCGGCCATGGCTTGCACCAGGGCGCGGCGCGCGCTCAAGGCCGTGGCCTGGGCGGTGATGACTTCGGTGTACCCGACCTGGCCGCTGCGGTAGCGGTTCAGGACTTGCTGCTCGACCTGGTCGGCCGCCTCTGAGGCCTGGCGGCGCAGCTCTTGCTGGGTTTGCAGCACGCGGGTGGCGGCGAGCTGGTCTTCCACGTCCTGGAAGGCGACCAGCACGGTCTGACGGTAGCGGGCCACAGCTTGTTCGTGCGCGGCGCGCGCGCCGTCCACACGGGCGCCGGTGGCGCCGGCGTCAAAAATCAGCTGCGCGGCTGAGAGGCCCAAAGACCAGACGCTACTCGAGGCCTTGAACAAATCGGCCACACGGCTGGCGCCGGTGCCGGCCGAGGCGTTCAGCGACAGGCTGGGGTAATAGGCGCTTTTGGCGATGCCGATCTGCTCATTCGCGGAGGCCACGCGGCGTTCGGCGGCGGCGATGTCGGGCCGGCGCTGCAGCAGGGCGGAGGGCACGCCAACCGGCACTTCGGGCACCAGCGGGTTCCAGGTCGCGGGCGGTAATGTGAAATTACCGGGCGCCTCGCCGACCAGGACGGCGATGGCGTGTTCGAGCTGGGCACGTGTGCGCTGCAGGCCGGCGTTGTCGGCCTGGGCATTGGCGAGCTGGGTTTGCGCCTGCAGCACGTCGGTCTTGGCGGCGATGCCGGCGGTGTAGCGGTTCTGCGTGATCTCGAGCGCGCGCTGGTAGCCGGTGAGTGTGCTTTCAAGCAGCGCCTTTTGCGCATCGGTCTGGCGCAGCGAGAAGTAATTGGCGGCGAGTTCGCCCTGGGCCGACAGCTTGGCCGAAGCCAGGTCGGCGGCGCTGGCCTGTTCGCCGGCAGTGGCGCTGTCGACCGCGCGGCCCAGCCGGCCCCAGACGTCGGGCTCCCAGCTGCCGCCTATGCTGAGCTGGTAGTTATTGCCGACACGGCCTGTGGTGCCTGTCGTCACATTACCGCTGGAGCGCGAGCGCGTGGCGCCGCCGTCCAGCGAGACCGAGGGGAACAGCGACGCGCGCTGCTCACGCACCAGCGCGCGCGCCTGCGCATAGGCGGCCACGGCCAGCGCGACGTTCTGGTTGGAGACGTCGACGCGGGCCTGCAGCTGGTCGAGCACCGGGTCCTTGAACAAGCTCCACCATGGGCCGCGCTCCAACGCATCGGCCGGCGCGGCGGGCACCCAGCCTTCGGCTTCCTTGAAGTTGCTGACTTCGGCGGTGGCGGGGAGTTTGTAGTCTGGGCCTACGGCGCAGCCTGTGGCGAGCAGGGCCAGCAGTGCGGCGGCAAGCAGCCGGGGTTCAAAACGGGGGGTGTGGAAAGTGTGGTTCATGTGCGGATCCATCATTACGCTTGCAGCGGTGCGTTGGGCGGTGCCGCGTCGTTCTCGCCGGGATGGCGGCTGAGCTGGCGCTCCAGGGGGCTGCGGCGGCGCAGCTTGTCCATCAGCACGTAGACCACGGGCGTGGTCAGCAGCGTCAGCAGCTGGCTGGCGATGAGCCCGCCGATGATGGCGATGCCCAGCGGCCGGCGCAACTCTGCCCCTTCGCCGAAGCCTATGGCCAGCGGCAACGCGCCCAGGATGGCGGCCAGCGTGGTCATGAGGATGGGGCGGAAGCGCAGCAGGCAGGCTTCGCGCACGGCTTCGATGGCGGAGAGGCCGCGCGCGCGCTCGGCCTCGAGCGCGAAGTCGATGATCAGGATGGCGTTTTTCTTGACGATGCCTATCAGCAGGAAGACGCCTATCAGCGCGATGATGGAAAAGTCGAGCTTGAACATCAGCAATGCGAGCACCGCACCCACACCGGCCGAGGGCAGGGTGGAGAGCACGGTGATCGGGTGGATCAGGCTTTCATACAGGATGCCCAGCACGATGTAGATCACCACCAGCGCCGCCAGAATCAGCAGCGGTTGCTGGCCCTGCGATTCCTGGGCGCTGCGCGCCGTGCCGGAAAAACTGCCGCGCACATTGGTGGGCAGGCGAATGTCGGCCTCGGACTGGCGCACCGCCGCTTCGCCGTCGCTCAAGGTGAAGCCATCGGCCAGGTTGTAAGACACGGTGGTCGAGAGTTCGCCGTCCTCATGGCTGATGGAGGCGGCCGTCGGGTTCTCGCTGAAGCGCGCGATGGCCGACAGCGGCACCATGGTGGTGGGCGCGGTGCTCAGCACATTGCCGCTCGAGGAGTCGCGCAGGCCGGGGTTGGCGCTGATGGTGGGGGTGCTGCTGCCCGTGGTTCCGCTGCTGGTGGCGGCCGTTGCCGACGTGCTTGATGTACTTGTGGTGCCGACCGTGGCCGAAGAGAGGGTGGTGGAGGCCGTGGCGGTGGTCGTGGCGGTGGTCGTGGTGCTGGTGGTGCTCGTGCTGCCGCCGCCTGCATTCTTGGCCGGCACATAAATGTCCTTGAGCGACTCGGGGCTGCGTGTGTAGCGGGGCGCGACTTCCATGATCACGTGGTACTGGTTGAGCTCGGCGTAAATCGTGGCGACCTGGCGCTGGCCGAAGCCGTTGTAGAGCGCGTTGTCCACGTCGCGCGAACTGATGCCCAGGCGCGCGGCGCTTTCCTTGTCGACGGTGACCATGGTTTCCACGCCGTTTTCCTGCTGGTCGGTGTCCACGTCGGTCAGCGCCTCCTGGCGTTTCATCTGCTCGGCCAGACGCGTGGCCCAGCGGCTCAGGTCGGCCGCGTTGTCGCTCTTGAGCGTGTACTGGTAAGTCGAATTGGTCTGGCGCCCGCCGCCGCGCAGGTCTTGCACGGTGTTGAGGAAGAGGCTCACGCCCGTGACCTGGGCGAGCTGCGGCCGCAGGCGCGCGATCACGGCCTGGCCGCCTTCCTTGCGCTGCCCGACCGGCTTGAGGTTGATGAACATGAAACCGCCGCCGGCGCGCGAGCCGCCGGTAAAGCCGACCACGGTGTCCACCGCCGGGTCGGCGCGGATGATGTCGACCAGCTGCTTGAGTTTGGTTTGCAGCGCCTGGAAGGAAATGCTGCGGTCGGCGCGCAGGCCGCCGTTRATCTGGCCGGTGTCCTGCTGCGGGAAAAAGCCTTTCGGCGCCTTCACGTACAGGTAGACGTTCAGGCCCACCACAGCGGCGAGGATCAGCATCACCAGCAGCTTGCTGTGCAGCGCCCAGTCCAGGCTGGTTTCATAGCTGCGGTGCACGCGCTGGAAGGCCGCGTCGAACCAGCGCGCGATGCGTCCGGGCGGCTTGCTGTGCGCGTCGGGCTTGAGCAGCCAGGCGCACATCATGGGCGTGGTGGTCAGCGAGATCAGCAAGGAGATCAGCACCGCCGCCGAGAGCGTGACGGCGAACTCGCGGAACAACCGGCCGACCTGCCCGCCCATGAAGAGCAGCGGGATGAACACCGCCACCAGCGACAGGCTGATGGACAGCACGGTAAAACCCACTTCGCGCGCGCCCAGCAGCGCGGCCTTGAAGCGGTCCATGCCGGCCTCGATGTGGCGGCTGGTGTTTTCCAGAACGACGATGGCGTCGTCGACGACAAAGCCGGTGGCCACCGTGAGCGCCATCAGGCTCAGGTTGTTGAGCGAAAAGCCCAACAGGTACATCACGCCGAAGGTGCCCAGCAGCGACACCACCGTGGCCACCGCCGGGATGATRGTGGCGCGCGCGCTGCGCAAAAAGGCGCTGACGACCAGCACCACCAGCACGATAGAGATGACCAGCGTGATCTCGATCTCATGCAGCGAAGAGCGTATCGAGTTGGTGCTGTCCGAGGCGACCTGCAGGCGCACGTCCTGCGGCAGCTGGGCCTGCAGCTCGGGCAGCAGGTCGCGCACGCCGTCGACGGTTTCGATCACGTTGGCGGCCGGCTGGCGCGTGACCAGCACGATCACGGCCGGCTCGCCGTTGAACAGGCCCAGGGTGTTGATGTTCTCCACGCCGTCCTGCACATCGGCCACGTCGCGCAGGCGTATCGACGCGTTGTTGCGCCAGGCCACGATCAAGTCCTGGTAGTCGGCGGCGCGGCGCCCGCCGCTGGCGCCGGTGTAGATCTGGAAGCGCTGGCCGTTACCCTCGATGGCGCCGCGCGGCCGGTTGGCGTTGGAGGCCTGCAGCGCGGCGCGCACGTCTTCCGAACTGACACCGTAGCGGTTCAGCGAGAAGGGATTGAGCTCCACCCGCACGGCAGGCAGCGAACCGCCGCCCAGCTCGACGTCACCCACGCCCGGCACCTGGGCGATTTTCTGCTGCACGAGGTTGGAGACCTCGTCGTAAATCTGGCCCGGCGAACGCGTCTTGGAGGTCAACGCCAGGATGATGATGGGCGCCGAGGCCGGGTTGGCCTTGCGGTAGGTCGGGTTGCTGCGCAGGGTCGCCGGCAGGTCGGCCCGTGAGGCATTGATGGCCGCCTGCACCTCGCGCGCGGCCGAGTCGATCTTGCGATTCAGGTCGAACTGCAGGCTGATGCGCGTGGAGCCGCTGCCGCTGTTGGACGTCATCTCATTGACGCCCGCGATCACCCCGAGGCGCCGTTCCAGCGGCGTGGCCACGCTGCTGGCCATGGTTGAAGGGCTGGCGCCCGGCAGCGAGGCACTGACCGAGATCACCGGGAAGTCGACTTGCGGAAGTGGCGACACCGGTAGGACGAAGAAGGCGCCTATGCCGGCGAGGGCCAGGCCGATGGTTAATAGGACTGTTGCTACTGGGCGGCGGACGAAGGGCTCTGAGAGATTCATGCGGGGATTCCTTCCCCGCGCGGGCTGAGCGTGTCTGGGCCTTTGCTTGTTTTAGCGGTTGGGTTCTCTTCTGGCTTCTGCTGGCCGGGGTTGCCCGGCGGCAACTCACTTTCTTTTGCTTCGCCAAAAGAAAGTAAGCAAAGAAAAGGCGACCCTGGTTGCTGCGTCCCTACGCTTCGCTTCGGGCAACCTGCGGTGCTCGACTACGGCGGGGTCTCGCGCAAACTCGCCTGCGGCTCAGACAAGCGCGATCCCTGATCCGCCTACGTCTGTGCTCCTCGGCCCAGCCAGGACGGGGCAATCGGGAACGGGGATAGAAGACAGAAACATCAAGAAGACAAATACAAACAAGGACTCGCCAAGGCGAGTCCTTGTGGTTTTCAGTATTTGAATTTGGTATTCCKTYCCCACCCCTTGTGGATGCGCCGAGGAGCGCAGGGCCAGACGGATCAGGGATCGCGTTGTTTGAGCCGAAGGCGAGTTTAGCGAGACCCCGTCTGGACCGAGCACCGCAGGTTGCCCGTAGCGAAGCGCAGGGACGCAGCAACCAGGGTCGCCTTTTCTTTTGCTTACTTTTCTTTTGGCGAAGCAAAAGAAAAGTGAGTAGCCGCCGGGCTACCCCCGGCCAGCAACCCTCAGCAAAGGGCAACAGCGCACGGTCAGGAC